>JBGOTH010000563.1:0-2916 GCA_041476345.1 Methylomirabilia bacterium | reverse complement strand
GTTCGGCGCGATGTACGCGTCGCCGGTCACGAGGGTCACCGGCGACATGACGTGGACGACGAGCAGCGGCCGTCGCATGCCCTTCGCGAGTGCCATCGCCTTCCGGAACGCGGGCCCGGAAGCCGGTGAGAAATCCGAGGGATGAAGGATCGGCCGTGGCATCGTCGCTCTCCTCAAGTGAACTGTTCAGTTGCGTAACGTGCGTGCATCGGCGCTGCCAACCGCGGGAACCATTCAGAATCGAGCGCTTGACGAAGACGACGGAACCCGTCTGGCGATGCGCGCGCGCCCCACGTGAGGCGCCCATGCCTCAATCAGGAACCACATCCACCACGGATTTAGCGCCCTTAGGACGCGGCACGCTCGTTGCTCCATGAACGAGCCGTGAGCGATCCGCAGCGTGTCCTGATCCTCGGTGCGGCCGGGCGCGACTTCCACGACTTCAACGTCGTGTATCGCGACGATCCGTCGTCGCTGGTGGTCGCGTTCACCGCGACGCAGATTCCAGGGATCGAGGCCCGCCGCTATCCTCCCTCGCTCGCGGGCGCGCGCTATCCGGCGGGCATCCCCATCGCGGCCGAGTCGGAGCTCGAACGGATCTGCCGGCGCGAGCGCGTCGACGTCGTGGTGTTCGCGTACAGCGACGTCGAGGACCGGCACGTCATGCAGGTGGCCGCGCGCGCGCTCGCGATGGGCGCCGACTTCATGCTCCTCGGCCCCGAGCGCACGATGCTGGAGGCGGCCGTCCCGGTCGTCGCCGTCTCCGCCGTGCGAACCGGCTGCGGGAAGTCGCAGATCGCCCGGTGGCTCGCGCGACGAATGCGCGACGCCGGACACCGCGTCGCGGTCATCCGTCATCCCATGCCGTACCGCGATCTCGAGCGGCAGCGCGTGCAGCGGTTCGCCACGCCGGCCGACCTCGATACGGCCGACTGCACCGTGGAGGAGCGCGAAGAGTATGAGCCGCACGTGGCGGCCGGCAACGTCGTCTTCGCGGGCGTGGACTACGCGGCGATCATCGACCGGGCGCAGGCGGAGGCCGACGTGATCGTCTGGGACGGCGGGAACAACGACTTCCCGTTCGTGCGGCCGGACCTCCACATCGTCGTCGCGGATGCGCTGCGCCCGCACGACGCGCGCGGCTACTACCCCGGAGAAGCCGTCCTCCGGACCGCGGACATCGTCGTCGTGAACAAGGTGAACAGCGCGTCGGCCGAGCAGGTCGCGTGCGCCATCGCGACCGCGCGCGAAGTCAACGGCCGGGCGGCGATCGTGCGGGGCGCGTCGCCCGTCCGCCTGGACGACGAGGACGCGGTGCGCGGCCGGCGGGTGCTCGTCGTCGAGGACGGCCCGACGATCACACACGGATCCATGCCGCACGGCGCGGGCTTCGTCGCCGCCACGGCGGCCGGAGCGGCGATCGTCGATCCGCGCGCCTCCGCGGCGCCGGAGATCGCCCGGGTCTTCGCGCAGTATCCGCACATCGGCCCGGTGCTGCCGGCGGTCGGTTATTCGCGGGGGCAGCTCGAGGCCCTGCGCATGACGATCGACCGCGCCGACGCGGACGTCGTCGTCTCGGCGACGCCCGTCGATCTCGGCCGGCTGATCGCCGTGAAGAAGCCCATCATCCGAGCCCGCTACGAATTCGCGGAGACGGGGGAGCCCAGGCTGGGAGCGCTCGTCGACGCGTGGCTCGCCCACGCACTCAACATCCACGAGCTCTGGAGGACATGACCATGTCACGCAAGAAGACACGCGACACCGACGACGCCACGAATGTCGCACGACGTGCGATGATGCGGCCGCAGTCGGACAACCTGGGCCGGGCCGAGCCGCGATTGGCGCCGCCGAAATACGCGGAGCGGCAGCACGCGCGTCCCGGCGCCGGGATCAAGCGCTCCCGCGCCGCCATGCAGAAGAAGTCGCGCTGACCGCGGCGCGGCGGGCACGGCGCGTCGTTCTGTTGCACAATGCGGCCCCATGGACACCGTCGCGACGCAGGCCGCCGCCACGCCCGACGCTCCCGCCCTGATCGAAGGGGATCGCCGTCTGACGTGGCGCGCGTACCACGAGCGGCGCAATCGAGTCGCGCACGCCCTCGCCGGCCTCGGCCTGCGCGCGGGCGAGCACGTTGTCGTCTACGCCGCGAACTCCATGGAGAACATGCTCGCGTCCGCGGCGGCGCGGGCGGTCGGCGCCATCTCCGTGCCGATGAACCACCGGCTCGTCGCCGACGAAGTCGCCTACGTCCTCGACGACTCGGACGCCGCGTTCGTCTTCGTGGGCGACACGTTTCTCGCGACGGCCGATGCGGTGCGCGGGCGCGCCGCGCGCGTGCGGCAGTGGGTGACGATCGGGGCGGAGCGGAAGGCGTGGGCCGCGCATCTCGACGATCTCGTCGCGACGGGCGATCCGGCGGGCGTCCCCGCCGACGCGACGGGCAACCTCGGCGGCTCGATGATCTACACCGCGGGCACCACGGGGAAGCCGAAGGGCGCGCTGCGGCGCGCCCTCGACCAGTCGGCATTGCTCCCGCGCCTGCGGGCGTTCGATCTCGTCCGCCCGCACGTGCATCTCGCCGCGGGTCCCCTGTATCACTCCGCCCCCGGCGCGTTCGCGCTCTACACGCACATCTTCGGCGGCACCGTGGTGATGATGACGAAGTTCGACGCGGAAGAAGCGCTCGCGCTGATCGCACGGCACCGCGTCACGAGCACGTTCATGGCGCCGATCCTCCTCAAGCGCATCGTCGATCTGCCCGACGCGGTGCGCGCACGGTACGACGTGTCGTCGATCCAGGTGATCGTGGTGGCGGCGGCGCCGTGCCCCATGAAGGTGAAGGAAGACGTGCTGCGCTACTTCGGTCCGACGCTCTACGAGTTCTACGGCTCGACGGAGCTCGGCATGAACACCCTG
>JBGOTH010000562.1:0-2929 GCA_041476345.1 Methylomirabilia bacterium | reverse complement strand
ATCATCCTCGCCCAGGTGTACCAGTGCCGCGGGGACAACGAGCCGAGCGCGCACTATTACAAGCGCGCGCTCGAGGTCGCCGAGTCCGTCGGCGAGCCGCAGCTCCTGTTCCCGTGCTACGAAGGGCTCGCCACCCTCGCCATCGAGCGCGGCGACGAAGCGGACGCGGAGGCGTGGCTGACGCGCAGCCGGGAGGTCCAGGAGACGACCGGCTGGAGCAGCGACACGTTCCTCGTCCTTCCTTTTCTCACCTGAATTGAGAGGTGTCCCCGTGACCATTCCTGGCATCGGCGAAGCGGCGCGATCGTTCCGGCTGCCGTCCGCGAGCGGTACCGAGATCGGCCTCGACGACTTCAAGGGCCGTAGCTCGGTGGTGCTGTGGTTCACCAAGGGGATGGCGTGCCCATTCTGCCGCCAGCAGATGTCGCAGCTCGCGCGCGCCTACCCGGTCATCAAGCAGCACGGCGCCGAGGTGCTCGAAGTGACGAGCTCTTCGCCCTCGCAGGCCCGCGCCTACGCGCGCCGGTTCTCGCTGCCGTTCCCGTACCTCTGCGATCCCGACCGCCGGGTGAAGGGCGAATGGGGGCTCGAGAAGCGTGCCCACTCGCTCGGCTACTACGCGAAGGCGCTCGTGCAGGGCATGCGGAGCGCGCAGCCCGACAACGACTTCGGCAAGTTCATGCCGCCCATTCCCGAGATGCCGGCCGTCCTCGCCGACGACGACATGGGCTTTTTCATCGTCGACCGCGCCGGGGTCGTCCGCTACGTTCTGGCCGGCTCGTACACGGCCGGGACGGGCTCGCGCGCAATCCCCGGCGCGGACGAGATCGTCCGCGAACTGGAGCGGTGCGCCGCGGCGGGCTGAGGTAGACTGCGCCGGTGTCCACGCTCTGGCTGATTCCCGCCTTTCCACTCGCGGGCGCCCTTCTCAATATCGTCTTCGGGCGGGCCACCGGGCGGCGCGCGCACTGGATCGCGGTGCCGGCGCTCGCGGGATCGTTTCTGGCGGCTGGTACCGTCTTCGCGCGCGTGCGCGGAGGCGGATCCTTCACGGCGACGCTGTTCCAGTGGATCGTCGCCGGCGACTTCGAGACCGCCGTCACCGCGTACGTCGATCCGCTCACCGGCGTCATGCTGCTCGTCGTCACCGGCGTCGGCTTCCTCATCCACGTCTACTCGATCGGCTACATGCACGACGACCCGGGCTACGCACGCTTCTTCGCGTACCTGAACCTCTTCGTGTTCTCGATGACGATGCTGGTCCTCGCCGGCAACTTCCTCCTGCTCTACGTGTTCTGGGAGGCGGTGGGCCTCTGTTCGTACCTCCTCATCGGCTTCTGGTACACGCGGAAGTCGGCCGCCGATGCCGGCAAGAAAGCGTTCATCGTCAACCGCGTGGGTGACTTCGGCTTCGGTCTCGGCGTGATGTGGCTGTGGGTCGCGCTCGGCACGCTCGACTACGGCGCGGTGTTCGCGGGCGCCGCCACGCTGTCGCCCTCCGTCGCCACCGGTATCGCGCTCCTCCTCTTCATGGGCGCGTGCGGCAAGTCGGCGCAGCTGCCGCTCCACGTGTGGCTCCCCGACGCGATGGAAGGCCCGACGCCCGTGTCGGCGCTCATCCATGCCGCCACGATGGTGACGGCCGGCGTGTACATGGTCGCGCGCAGCCACGCGATCTTCGAGCGTTCGGGCGTCGCGCTCGACGTGGTGATGTGGGTGGGCGTGGCCACCGCGCTCTTCGCGGCGACGATCGCTCTCGTGCAGACGGACATCAAGCGCGTGCTCGCGTATTCCACGGTGAGCCAGCTCGGCTACATGTTCGCGGCGGTGGGCCTCGGCGCCTACGGGGCCGCGATCTTCCACCTCGTGACGCACGCCTTCTTCAAGGCGCTCCTCTTCCTCGGCGCCGGCAGCGTGATCCACGGTCTGTCGGGGGAGCAGGACCTCAGGAAGATGGGCGGTCTGGCGCCGCGCATGGTGATCACCGCGGTCACGATGACGATCGGCGCGGCGGGGCTCGCGGGCGTGCCGGGGCTGGCGGGCTTCTTCTCGAAAGACGAGATCCTGCACGCCGCGTTCACCGGGCATCGGCGCCTGGTGTGGGCGCTCCTGCTGCTCGGCGCGTTCATGACGGCTTTCTACACGTTCCGCCTGCTCTTCCTCACGTTCTTCGGCGGGCCACGGATGGCGAAGGAGGTCGCGCACCACATCCACGAGTCACCGCCGCCGATGACGATCCCGCTCGTCGTGCTCGCGATCCTCACGGTCGTGGCGGGGTGGGCGGTGGGCGTGCCCTCCGAGCCTGGCACGCGCTTCGTGCGCTTCCTCGCGCCGGTCTTTCCCCTCGCCGAGGGCGCTCACGGAGGCGTCGCCGCCTACATGCTGCTCGTCCTCTCCGTAGTCGTGGTCGCCGCCGGTATCGTGCTCGCCTGGTACATGTACATGACGAGCCCGGTGCGGCCGGAGACGATCGGAGCCGCGCGCACGCCTCTCCAGGCGTTCCTGCTCAATGCCTGGTACGTCGACCGGCTCTACGATCGCGCGATCGTGTCTCCGCTCCTCGCGCTGTATCGTGTTCTCGCGCGCTTCGACCTCGGCGTGATCGACGGGCTCGTCAATCTCACGGGACGGATGGTCCTGGCGTGGTCGGCGAACGCGCGGCGTATGCAGAGCGGCTACGTGATGAACTACATGCTGACGATGCTGGCCGGCGCCGTCGTGTTAGTCGGATTCCTCCTCCTACGATGATCTTCGGAATCCTCAGCGTCGTCACGTTCCTGCCGACGGCCGCCGCGATCCTGCTGCTCTTCGTGCCGCGGCGCCGGGAAACGCTGCTGCGCGCCGGCGCGCTGCTCGCCACCATCGTCACCTTCGGGGTGTCGCTCCCGCTCTACTTCCGGTTCGACGGCGCCTCCGCCGACTACCAGTT
>JBGOTH010000561.1:0-2929 GCA_041476345.1 Methylomirabilia bacterium | reverse complement strand
GATTCGTGCCCGCGGATCCCGCCAAGGCCGGCCGGGCCCTCGAGGTGAGCTCATTCCGGCACACGTCACGTGAGGTCCTCGTCGTCAGCGTTCTCGACCAGCCGGGCGCGCTGGGGGACGTGGTCCTGGTCATGGCCACGGCCGGCATCAACATCGATTCGGTCTACGTGACGACGCGCGGCCATGTGGTCCTGGGCGTCGACGATCTCACCAGCGCGATCCAGGTTGCAGGAGGCATGGCCGTGATGATCGGCGAATGACGTCGTCGTCGCTGCCACGCCGCGTTGACCCGCCCATCCGCCTGGACAAGAATGACGCTGATGTGGCGCGTCGGCGTCGATGCGGGCGGGTACGGAGATCCGCACGTGCGCGACCGCGCGCTCGTAGGGCGCGATGTCGCGGAAGGCAAGGTCTCGAAGAAGGTGGCGCGCGAGGTGTATGGTTGGACGGAGGGCGTATGAGAAAGCTCGTGACGATCGTCGCGCTCGGCGTCATCCTCGTCGCTGCCTCACCGATTGAGGCGCCCGCGCACCCCGCGGCGGCGGCGGCCCTCGCGCTCGGCGCGTTCGCGACCTTCGGTCTGCTTGCGACGGCGCCGCTCTGGGCTGCGCCGTATCCCGTGTACGCGTATCCCGCCCCGGTCTACGAACCGCCCGCGTACTACGCGCCGGCGCCGGCATACGCGCCTTCGCTCGCCCCCGCGATCCAGCGTGAAGTCATCTATCCGCACGGGCGTCACGTTCTCTACGGCGACGGCGTGAGCACCGCGTATCAATGGGTGTGGGTGCCCAACGCGCCGCCGCCTCCGCCGCCGCCCGGCGCTCCGCCCGGCCGCTAAGCGGCCCGGTGTTCGCTGCGATGACCCGCATCGTCCTCATCCTGCTCGCGCTGATCGCGATTCCGACCGCGGCGCGCGCGGAGATTCTCCTGCCGGCCGGCTTCACGGTGCAGGTATATGTCACCGCGGAAGGCTTCGACCCGTCCGAGCGTGCGGCGCGCGGCCTGCCGTCGGCGTCGACGCTTGCGATCGACGACGCGGGCGTCCTCTATCTCGCGCGGACGGGCCGCAGATATTCCGGCGGCGAGATCGACGACCTGTGGCCCGTGTACCGATTCCCGGCGGGCGGCGCGCGCGTCACGCGCGCGACCGAATCGCGGTACCTCTACGGACCGCCGCTGCCGAGCGCGCAGGTCGCGGGTCTTCGCGGTGGCCGCGAGCTCCTCGTCACGACGTTCGACCGTGATCGACATGTCGGCGTGCTCTACGTGATGGTGAACGGCGAAGCGGAGCTCTTCGCCGGCGGCACACCGCCGCGCGGGGCTCCGCCACTGCTCACGCAACCCGAAGGTGTCGCCTCCGACGCCGCGGGCAATGTGTACATCGCGGACCGCGCGCAGGACCGCGTCGTCAAGCTCGATCCGCGCGGCGCGATCGTCGACGCGAGCCGCGTCAGTGTGAAGCGTCCGCGCGCGCTCGCGTTCGCCACCGACGGTGCGTTGTGGGTCGCGGGCGACGGTCCCGCGGACGCGCCGTGGCTGCGCGGCCCGGGGGAGATCTGGCGGATCTTCGGGGATGCGGCGCCCGCGATGTTACTGCGCGGCCCCGTCGCCGCGGGAATGAGCGCGGGCCCCGCGGGACATCTCTTCGTTGCCGATCGGCAGGGACCGCAGATCTTCGCGCTCTCGCCGGAAGGTCGATCGATTCCCTTCGCGCGCTTCACCGAGGGCGACGCGCCGCGCAGCCTGACGTTCGCGCCGGTCACGCCGGAGACGGAGCGCGCGGGAATCGCCGGCGACCTCTTCGTCGTCGCGATCCATCGCGGCGCCTGGCCGATCAACGAAGTCCTGAGAATTTCCGGACCCTTCGACCGTTTCCTTCGCGACAGCGGCGGTCCCGGACGCTAGCGGAGGGAGTCGTCGTGAGGGATTTCACTCGTGGTTTCGGGGGAAGGACGCTATGGTCGAAGGTATGCGCCGTACGCTCCGTTACGTCACTCGTCTGACCGTCGCCTTCGTGCTGCTCGTCGTCTCCGCCGCGCCGGCGCTGGCGGGCACGCCGACCGAGCGCATCCGTCAGTTCTTCGGGGGCGTCAACCGCATCATCGCCGACCCGGGCTACGACGATCGCCCGCAGGAGCGCTTTGGTGCCTTGCGCCGCCTCGTCGTCGACGTCGTCGATTTCCGCAACGCCGCTGCGCTCGCGCTCGGTCCCGAGTGGGGACCGCGCACGCCCAACGAGCGCGAGGAGTTCATCCGGTACTTCGGCGAGCTGCTCCAGACGGCCGTCTTCGCGTCGGTCGGCTCGCGGGCCCGTGTCGACAACGGGCTCGCCGTCACCTACCTCGGTGAGGTGAGCGATCGCGATGGCGCGACCGTCTCCACGAGCGTGCTCACGCGCAGCGGCGGCGAGATGGCGGTCGACTACCGGATGCTGGCCCGCGACGGCCGCTGGGTGGTGTACGACGTGGTGGTCGACGGCGTGAGCCTGGTCGAGAACTACCGCGCGCAGTTCCAGAAGGTGATCCACCGGTCGTCCTACCCGGCGCTCATCAACGAGATGCGGGGGCGGATCACGGACCTCAGTCGGAGCAATACGGTGGTTGCGGTGGGGCCGGCCGCACCGACGGTCGCGACCGTTGCGACCGTTGCGACAACGGTGACGATGCCGGTACCGCCCGCCGCGCCTGCGCGCGAGGTCGTGGTCGCCGCGCTCCCGTCACGTGAGGTTGTGCCGGTGGTTCCGCCCGCGATCCGGCGCGCGGTCGCCGCGCTGGCGTACTGGGTGCAAGTCGGCGCGTTCAGCAGCACCAACCTCGCGATGAGGCTCGTGGACGCGCTGCACGATCAGCCGGTGTCGCTGCTCGCCGCGCCGGGCTACCCGCTCATGCGCGTTCTCGTCGGCCCATTTGCGAGCCGCAACGCGGCGGAG
>JBGOTH010000560.1:0-2938 GCA_041476345.1 Methylomirabilia bacterium | reverse complement strand
CCCATGTTGTTGACGACCCACTCCCAGCCGTCGACGCCGGGGACGTTCGCGCGCCCCGTGGTCTCGATCGTCTTCACGGAGCCGCCGCCGCCCGAGCCTTCGACGATGCGGATCAACGGCAGCCGCAGATCGTGCGCCATGCGCTCGCACTGGTTGTGCTTGCCTTTGATCGTGGCATCCGCGGAGCCGCCGCGCACCGTGAAGTCGTCGCCGCCGATCACGACGGGCCGCCCGTCGACGTCCGCACGGCCGAACACGAAGTTCGACGGCGTCAGCTTCACGAGCTCATTGTGTGCGTCGTATTCCGCTTTGCCCGCGATCTTGCCGATCTCGTGGAAGCTGCCCGGGTCCGCGAGCTTGGTGATCCGCTCGCGGATCGTGAGCCGCCCGCCGTCGTGCTGGCGCTTGATGCGCTCCGGCCCGCCCAGCTCCTCCGCGAACGCCTCGCGGCGCCGCAGCTCCTCCATCTCCTTTTCCCAGGTCATCTCTACACTCGCGGAGGGCCCGGATTCATTCCGGGACCGGAGCGTGGGGGGCTTGGGGGGCCCGTCTCGGGTCCCCCATGTGCAGCCGTCACGTGGCCGCATTTCTCGCACGTGCGGTTTGCTTCGGATCCGTAGAACTCCTCGTAGGCGCGCGAGACCGGATCGTCGCGGTAGTCAGCCACCTGCTTCACGCTCTCGTGGAGCTGCGTGCCGCACTTCTCGCAGTACCACGTGAAGCGATCGTGCTCCTCCGGGCGGCGCTTGCGCTCGAGGACGAGCACGAACGCATCCGGCGAGAAGCGCGGTGAATGCGGGGTGCCGGCCGGGCAATAGATGATTCCACCCTCGCGGATCACGGCGATCTTCTCGTCGCCGTCCGGCGTGCGGTAGTGGAGGTTCATGTCGCCCTTGATCATGTACATGACCTCGTCGCTCGGGTCGCTGTGGAACTCGCTGCGGAACTCGCGGCCCCGCGCGACGAACGCGATGCTGTCGGGCGCCTGCCAGAGCACGGTGTTGGGCCGGCCCGAGCTCTTGATGCTGGTCATGACCTCACCGAGATCGACGGCTTTCATCTCATCCATTGATCACTCCGTTCGCGCGCAGCCGGTGTTCCAGGGTCACGCCGAATTCACCGCGGGCCGGATGTCTCTGGCCACCGTGTCGAGGGCCTCGAGCATCTCGGTGAGGCTGTCGCGGCGGATGTCGAGCATCACGTGCGTGAGACCGATCTTTTTGTACGCGCCCAGCAGATCCTCGAGCGCCCGGCGGGTATCCCGGACGATCGGACCCTTGGTGGCGACGCGCATCGACAGCTCGATCGTGTCGAACCCTCGTTTCGCGGCATCGGCCGCCGCGCGGAGCTTGGCGAGGCTGGCGCGCAGCTCCGGCGGCTGCAGGTACGTGGCGTGCCAGCCGTCGCCGTACGTGACCACGCGGCGGAATGCGCCGGGGCTGTTGCCGCCGACCCAGATCGGCGGGTGCGGCTTCTGCACGGGCTTCGGCTGGAAGCCGAGATCGTCGAACTTGAAGAACGTGCCGGCGAACGTCGGATGATCGGACGCCCACAGCGTCTTGAAGATCTGCAAGATCTCGTCGGCATGCCGCCCGCGCTGCTTGAAGGGCGCGCCGAGCGTCGTCAGCTCCTCTTCCCACCAGCCGACGCCGACGCCGAGGATGAGCCGCCCCTTCGAGAGCGCGTCGATGGTTGTCAGCATCTTCGCCATCACCACGGGATGGCGGTGACCGAGGATGAAGACCGACGAGCCGAGCCGCGCGCGTTCCGTCACCATGGCGGCCGCCGCCAGCACCGCGACGGGCTCGAGGTACGGCGTGTCGGGCGAGTGCGGAAAGCGCCCGCCCGGATACTGGCCGCTCGACGTGCGCGGGAACACGACGTGATCGCTGACCCAGAGCGAGGCGATATTTCGCGCTTCCGCTTCCCGGCAGAACCGCATCAGCGCCTCGCGCGTGGCGAGCGGTCCTTGCGTCGGAAGGTGACAGCCGATGTCCATCAGATCTCTGAGTAGCCGCTGCCGCGCGTCGACACGCCGCGCCCGCGGCCGTCCGTGATCCAGCCGAACTCCTTGAGGAGCTGTTGACTGTACGTCACGCGTCCGCTCACACGCTCGGCAGGCTCGCTCGCGAGCAGCAGCGCCGCCTGCGCCATGAGGAGCGGCGCCTCGCCTTTCGGATCGTCGAGGCTCGCGACGAGCTTGTGGTGCACGGTGCCCGGCGTCGGGACGACCTGTGACGGCGCCAGCGACGTCACGCTGATCCCGTACTGGTACACCTCGGACGCGAGGCCCTGCGTGAAGCGTTCGAGCGCCGCTTTCTCCGAGCCGTAGCATGTGCCGCCGCGCGCGCCGACCGACGCATCGGGGTAGGGACCACGTCCCGGCCCGATCGCGGCGCCGGAGGAGATGTTCACGATGGCGCCGCTCTTGCGCGGGATCATGTCGCCGAGCACGAGCTGGCTCAGGATGAACGGCGCCTGGAAGTTCACCGCCCACGACCGGAGCCACTTGTTGACCGGGTAGTCCTTGATCGGCACGTAGTAGGTGAGGGCGGCGTTGTTCACGAGGACATCCACGGGTCCGCAGAGCTCGCGCGCCGTCGCGATCAGCCTCTCGCACTCCGACGGCTCCGCGATGTTCACCGCGACGGCGTGCGCTTCGCCGCCGCCGGCGCGGATCTCGGCCACGGTCGTCTCGAGCGCGCCCGCGAAGATGTGCTCGCCCTCGCGCAGCGTGCGCGCCGCGCAGACGATGCGCCCGCCCTCCGCCGCGAAGACGCGCGCGATGTCCGCGCCGATGCCGCGGCTCGCGCCGGTGACGACGACGACCTGGCCCTTCAGGCGACCCGTGGGAACGTGTCCAGGAGGCATGCGCGGGCAGTATACTCGCTCGCCGGGAGGGCGCGCGCATGGCGGAGAAGCCGGCAGTGAGTCTCGT
>JBGOTH010000559.1:0-2940 GCA_041476345.1 Methylomirabilia bacterium | reverse complement strand
TGAGGGCGACGTTCTTGTCGAACCACTTGGCCGCGAGCATCTCCGCCGCCATGCCCCACCCCTCGCGCCCGTCGGGGAGCGCGACCCGCGCGTGGACGTAGGCCTGGGGCGATTCGGTGAGGGTGACGACGCCGAAGCGGAAGGGCATGCGAAGGCGGACGTCGCGCTCCGAGAGGCGAACCTCGCGCACCATGACGCGGGGAGGCGTTGCACTGCTCATCTGAAGCGTCCTGAGGATACCTCAGCTGAGTGGGGCGGGGCGCCCGTGCCCCGTCGGGCCCCCACGGCCGCCCCGCCCCACTCAGCGCTCGGGCTTCTTCCAGATACCCCGGTCGTGCATCAGCTTGATCTGGCGCTTGATCACCTTGTCCCGGTATTCCTTGTGCTTCATGGGCGGCCGATTCAGATAGAGGTTCTTTGGATAGATCGGCTTCTCATACACGACCTGATAGAGCTCGGTCCGGAGGTCCTTCATCCAGTTGTCCCACTGCGCGCGCGCCCGGTGATCGCGCAGGGCTTCGATGTCGATGACGCCGCCCACGTACGTCGAACCCGCGCCGTAGTCCTGCCGGCCGACGATGCGTCCCTTGTAGTCGATGATGAACGAGCGCCCGCCGAACGTGTCGATGGGCGTCGTCTCTTCGGGGAAGAGATAGTACGTGCCCATGTTGGGGGCCACGATGTACATGTTGTTGTCGAGCGCGCGAGCGCGGCTCTGGATCTCGAAGATCTCGGTGCCCGTCGCGGGGTGCGGATACGAGGCGCGATAGACGACTTCCGCGCCGTTCATGGCGAGCGCGCGCGCGTTCTCCGGGTAGCTGCCCTCGTTGGCCATCATGACGCCGAGCCGGCCGATCTCCGTGTCCACGACCGGCCAGAACGCGTCCAGGCCTTTGCCGTATTTCGCGACCCACCAGTCGTAGACGTCGTGGGGGCATACCGAGTGCTCGACGGGAAAGAGCGGCGAGACCTTGTAGTGCTTGAGGATGATCTTTCCGCGCGGGTTGATGATGAAGCCGACGTTGAAGAAGCGATCCTTGAGGTCGGGGTGCTTCGCCTTCGCCTGTGCGATGACGAACACGTTGTACTCCTTCGCGATCGTGCCGAGCGCGTCGGTCTCCTCGCCCGGAATGTCGATCGCGCACGCGCGCGCGAACGTCACGTGGTCCAGGTCGAGCACCTCGTCGTTGAAGGCCCGCTGGTCCTGCTCTTCAGCCTCGTGGCGAGCGGCAGATCAAGTTGCGCAGGATCGACGGCTGGCGGAAGATCACCCAGCAGACAACAGGCACGGCGTAACGATTCTAGCGCGGCCGGCAGTCGCCCTCACCGCGCCGTTCGTCGCCGAGGCGCGGCGGGTCCCCACCCGGCGCAATCGAAGAAGACACTGAGACTCGCTTCCACAGGGAGACGCTCGAATGATGACACGCAGAAGTCTTCTCGTCGGTCTGGGTGTGGGCTCGCTCTCGAGGGCGCTTCCGGCCTTCGCCCAACAGGGGGGAAAGAGTCCCCGGATTGGAGTGCTGTGGCACGCCGGCAGTGCCGAAGAGGAGAAGATCCCCCTTGGCGGACTTGTTGAGGGATTTAGAACCCTTGGCTACATCGAGGGCAAGAACATTGCTCTCGAGCACCGCTTTCCCAACGAACAACCTGAACGCTTCGTCAGTCTCGCTGCCGAACTCGTTGGAATGAAGGTCGACGTGTTGATTGCAGTGACACGTCTAGCGGCGCTCGCCGCCCAAAGCGCGACGACGACAATCCCGACTGTGTTCATAGCCGTTCCCGACCCCGTCGGCAGCAAGCTCATCAATAACCTTGCTCGACCTGGCGGCAACATTACAGGGCTGACAAACATGGCGGTTGAACTGGTCCCGAAACGCATGGAAGTCCTGAAGGAGGCTGTTCCCGGTCTGTTGCGGATGGCGCTGCTCGTAAATGTGAACTCTCCAGACGCAGGGCGCTATATCGAAGTCGCCCAAACCGCAGCGCATCCTCTAGGGGTCACCCTCCAGCCGGTCGAAATACGAACAGCAGCGGATATCGAGCGCGCCTTTTCCATGATCACTCAGAACCGGCTTCAAGGAATGTGCTTGACCTCCGATGGATTGATCTACGTTAAACAGCGACGGCTGGCGCAACTAGCCCAGGAACGGAACTTGCCACTGATCGGATATACGCGCGAGATGGCCCAGTGGCCGGGCATGCTCATGACGTATGGCCCGAGCAACGTCGCACTTTTTAGCCGGGCGGCGTATTTCGTAGACAAGATTCTCAAGGGCGCTAAGCCGAGCGACCTGCCTGTCGAACAGCCGACTAAGATCGAGGTGATCGTAAATCTAAGGACCGCGAAGGCCCTCGGCCTCACAATCCCGCCGTCGTTACTGCTACGGGCGGATCAGGTGCTTGAATGACCGGAACCTACGCCGCCGCAGTCTGCTAGTCGGTGCGCGAGCGGCTGACGCGGATTTCGATGTCGCGCACGCGGTCGTCCTCGATCTCGATCGCGACTGCGTGATGCTCGGTCTCACGGTGCCGCACGGTGCCCACCCAGCCGAGCCCGAAGCGTCGATGGGTGGTGAGGACGGTGCCGCGATAGATCAGCGTGCGCCGTCGGCCTTCGAGTCGCTGCCGCTCCTCTTGCGGAGGTCCGCACGTCTTCAGCACGTCGGCGTGCGTCGAGCGCCCGAGCTCGATCGCACGGAGGGCGTCGGCGTCCGCGACCAGGCCGTTCTTCTTCGGGGCCGCTCGCCCGAGAGCAAAGCGCTTCTGCAGGATGCCCTGGATCGAGCGGCCGAGCATGATCGTGCCCATCACGTTGCCGAGCGCCAGCAGGATCAGCGAGACGATGATCGGGCGCCACGCGATGACGCCCGAGAAATAGTCGAACTGGACGCGCAGGACCTGGGCCGCGAGCCCGCTGCCGCCGGGAATGAGGAGCGACAC
>JBGOTH010000558.1:0-2951 GCA_041476345.1 Methylomirabilia bacterium | reverse complement strand
ACGAGGACGAGCGCGCGATCATGGGCGGCCTGCTCGGCGAGCCGCTGGAGCTCGTGAAGTGCGAGACCAGCGACGTGCTCGTGCCGGCGCACGCGGAGCTGGTGATCGAAGCGGAGATCCTCCCCGGCGCCCGCACGCCGGAAGGGCCGTTCGGAGAGTTCACCGGCTACAGCCTCGGCGAGCGCGCCCGGGAAGTCGTGAAGGTGAAGGCCATCACCCACCGCGCAGGCGCCTTGTTCCAGGACATCACGGTGGCGCACCTGGATCACCTGCTGCTGTCCACGATCCCGATGGAGGCGAACCTCTATCGCGCGGTGCGGGCCATGGTGCCGTCGGTGAAGGCGGTGCGCGTGCCCGGCCCCTTCACCTGCTACGTCTCCATCGAGCAGCGCATTCCCGGCCAGGCGAAGAACGCGATCCTCGCGGCGTTCGGCGCCGACATGTACATGAAGCGCATCGTCGTCGTGGACGAGGACGTGGACGTCTTCGACGATCGCCAGGTCAACTGGGCGATCGCCACGCGCTGCCAGCCGGACCGCGACATCACGATCATCACCAACGCGCGCGGCTCCGACCTCGATCCTTCGGCGCGCGAAGACGGCTACAGCGCGAAGTGGGGCGTGGACGCGACCGCCAAGCCGTCGCTCGCCGGCTACACGCCGCGCCACCGTGTCCCGCCGGAGGTGTGGAAGCGCATCGACCCGAAGGCGTTCGGGCTCTAACCGATCGCGTGAACTTCGCCACGCTCCTCGATGACGTCGCCGCGCGCGCGCCGGAGCGGCTCGCGCTGATCGACGGCACCACGCGGATCACGTATCGGCATCTCACGGCGCGCGCGGCAGGCGCCCAACACTGGCTCTCCGAGCAAGGGCTGCGCGCGGGGGATCGTGTCGCCCTCGCTCTTCCCAACGGCGCCGCCTTCGTGGCGGCGCTCCTCGGCGCGCTGCGCGCCGGCATTACCGTCGCTCCCCTGAACCCTCAGCTGACGGTGGACGAGCGTGCGCGGATCCTCGCCGACTTCGGCGCGCGCGTCGTCGTCGACACGCCGGTCGACGCGACGAGTGACATGCGGAGTGTCGTCCCCACGGACGCACCGGCGATCGTGTTGTACACGTCGGGGAGCACGGGCAGACCGAAAGGGGCCGTCCTCTCGCACCGTGCCCTCGCCGCCGCGAATCGCGCGTGGGCGGAGCCCATCCTCGAGTTGACGGGAGACGACCGTGTACTCGCCGTCCTGCCGCTCTCGCATTCGTACGGCATCAACGGCACGCTCCTCGCTCCCCTGCTCGCCGGCGCGACGGTGGTGATCGTCGAGCGCTTCTCGACGGAATCCGTCGTCGCGACCGTGAAGGCGCATCGCGCGACGGTATTTCCAGGCGTCGCGACGATGTTCCGACGGATCCTCGATGCCGGCCACGGCACCCGCGACGACTTCACGAGCCTGCGCTTCGCTGTCTCTGGCGCGGCACCGTGTCCGTGGGCGCTCGCGGAAGAGTGGCGCGAGCGAACCGGCAAACGGATCCTGCGCGGTTACGGCATGACGGAGATGTTTCGTCCGATCTCGTATCTCGCGAACGACCCTCGTGATTTTCCCGACGCGATCGGCCGCCCTGTGCCGGGCGTCGAAATCAAGGTGCTCGACGACGGCGGCGCCGCCGTCGCGAGGGGCGAGATCGGCGAGCTCCTGTTGCGAAGCGAGGCCGCGATGGACGGCTACCTCGCGCAGCCCCTGGAGACGGCGGCCGCGATGGTGGATGGTTGGTTCCGGACCGGCGATCTCGTGAAGGTGTCCGATGTCGGATTCCTGAGCGTAGTCGGCCGGAAGAAGGATCTAATTCTCCGCGGCGGCTACTCCGTCTATCCACCCGAGATCGAAGCCGTGCTGATCACGCATCGGTCAGTCGCCGAGGCCGCGGTCGTCGGCGTGCCCCACGCGGCGCTCGGCGAGGAAGTCGCCGCGTTCGTCACGCTGCGCGCCGGCGCCGCCGTGAGCCCCGACGACCTGATCGCGTGGTGCAAGGAGCGCGTGGCCGGATACAAATGTCCTCGCTCCGTCACCATCATGGCCGAGCTACCGAAGAGCGCCGCGGGCAAGGTGGTGAAGTCGCGCCTCGCGAGCAACACCGTATCCAATCCGAGGCATTGACTGATCACCCGCCGGCGTGGTTCCCTGCGGACATGGGCCAGGTGAACGTCCTGATCAGCGTGATCAATCCGGCCACCGGCGACCGGTCCGAAGAGTTCAGTGCGCTTGCGGACACGGGAGCAACGCTATCGGTGATCCCCGCCGAGATTCTGGAGTCGATCGGGATCGAGAGACGTCAGTCGGTGAGGCTCGTTTACGCGGACGGTAGGCGTACCAGACGCGATATCGGCGAGGCGGCGATCAGCGTGAACGACGGAGTAACGACATGCCGCATCGTTTTCGGGGAGCCGGGTGACGCTTCGCTACTTGGGCTGACGACGCTGGAACAGCTCGGCCTCGCGGTCGATCCGGTCCAGCGCCGTTTGATCCCGACGGACTACCAGATCTACGTCTTCTCGTAGCTCAGCCGCTTCACCGCGGCCGCGACCAGCCGCGGTAGAATAACGTCGTCATGACGCGTCATCTGCTCCTCGCGCTGATCATGTATTTCGCCGTGGACTTCGCCGTGCCGCTCGAGCCTGGCCCGAGCCGCTTCGTGATCGAAGACTTCGACGACGCGCTCGCCGTGCCCCGCTCCGCGCATGGGGAGCGACTGGTCACGAGCGCTCCCGCGCGCCTGACCGCCGGCCCACGTATCGTCGTCCGCTCGCGGATGGTGCCGAATGGGCGCGATACGCGTCCCCACTGGCTGACACCGCCTCCGCTGCGACTCACCGCCCGCTCCGATCGTTCCGCTCGCCCAGACCCGCACTAGCTCTTGCGGCCGTTCCCGTTTCCGGCCCCCGCATGCGCGATCCGCGCGTGT
>JBGOTH010000557.1:0-2951 GCA_041476345.1 Methylomirabilia bacterium | reverse complement strand
GCCGTGGGTCCGCCCGATGTACCTCCATCCCGCGCACGTGAACGACCGCCTCGTCGACGCATGGGCGCGCGCCCGCGTCGTGCCCTACATCGACATGCCGGTTCAACACGCCGCCGACGGCATCTTGAAGTCGATGCGGCGCGCGGTGACGGCGCGCCGGATGAAAGAGATCGTCGCGCAGTTCCGCGCGGCCATTCCCGAGCTCACGGTGCGCACGACCGTCCTCGTCGGCTTCCCGGGCGAGACCGAAGACGCGTTCCAGCGTCTCCTCGACTTCATGGACGAGGTGCGCTTCGAGCGTCTCGGTGTCTTCACGTACTCGCCGGAGGAGGGCACGCCGTCGCCCGACTACGCGGGCCAGGTGCCGGCGGAGCTCGCCGCCGAGCGCGCCGCGATCGTGCAGGAGCGCCAGGACGCGATCGTCTGGGAGCGCCAGGGCAAGCTCGTCGGCACCGTGCAGGACGTGCTGGTGGACGGGCCCAGCGAGGATTCCGCGTTCGCGTGGGAAGGCCGCACCGCGGGCCAGGCGCCGGAGATCGACGGCGTCGTCTACCTGCGCGGCGCCTTCGTGCCGGGCCGCTTCGCGCGCGCGCGCATCGTCGAGGTCGAAGGCTACGAGCTCGTCGGCGAGCGCGCCTAGCCGGCGGGCGCCGGCACCACGCGTCGCCCTCCTCATCGCCACCGCGCTCGGTGCCGGCTACTCGTCGATCGCGCCGGGCACGGCCGGCAGCGCGGTGGCCCTCGTCATTCTCTGGCTCGTCCCGTTTTCGCGGGCCGGGCTCGTCGTGTTCTTCCTCGTCGTCACGATCGTGGGCACGTGGGCGGCGCACGTCGTCGAGCGCGCGCTCGGGGACAAGGATCCCGGCATGATCGTCGTGGACGAGGTGGCGGGCATGACGTTGTCCGTGCTCGTCCTGCCGCTGACGCTGCCCGTGCTCCTCGTCGCCTTCGTCCTCTTTCGTATCTTCGATGTCGTCAAGCCGTTTCCCGCGAATCGCGCGCAGGCGTTGCCGGGCGGGCTCGGCGTGATGATCGACGACCTCATCGCCGGGCTCTACGCGCTGCTCGTCCTGATCGCGCTCCGCGCGGTGCTGGCATGGCCATGACCGGCGCGGTACGACTGGTCAGCGTCGGCGCCCCCATCGACGGCGGCGGCCACGCCGACGCGGCGGCGATCGCGCCCGTGCTCGCCCGCGCGGGGCTGGCGGTCTGCGCGCACGTCGTGATCGACGACGACGAGGACGCGCTCGAAGCGACGCTCCGGGGAGCGGGCGTGACCGCCATCGTGGCGGGCGTGGGCGGATCGGCGGGCGACAGCGTGCGCCGGGTCCTCTCGCGCATCACGGGCGCCCGCCTCGTGCTGAGCGAGCGGATGCGCGCGCTCCTTGCGGCGCACTACGCGCGTCTCGATCGTCCCGTGCCGCGATCGTCCGAGCGGCTCGCGCTCCTCCCGCGGGGCGCCATGGTGGTGGACGGCGACGAGCCGGTGTGGACGCTCGAGAGCGACGGCTCGGCGTGGGTCGTGTTCCTGCGCGGCCGCGTGAGCGCCGCCGTCGAGCCGGTGCTCGTGCCGTTCGCCCGGGAGCATCTCGGCACGCGCGGCGCGACCCTGACCCGGACGTTCAAGACCGCGGGGGTGAGCGCGGAAGAGATCGAAGATCGTCTCGTCGATCGTCTCGACGCGCGTGACGTGACGTTGACGACGTTGCCGGGCGACGGCGAGGTGTGGGTCCGACTCCGTGCTCGCGGTCGCACGCAGGCGGCGGCCGCCAAGCGGCTGTCCGAAGTCGAGGGCACGGTGTCCGGGCTGCTCGCGGCCGACTGCTACGGGCGTGACGGCGATGCGCTGGAGGAGGTGGTGGGCACGCGCCTGCGCGCGCGCAATCTCACGCTCGCCGTGGCGGAGTCGTGCACCGGCGGCCTCGTCGGGCATCGCATCACGGGCGTCCCCGGCTCGTCGGCGTATTTCGAGCGCGGCGTGATGGTCTACTCCAACCGCGCCAAGCAGGAGATGCTCGGCGTCGCCGAGAGCATCTTGCGCACCCACGGGGCGGTGAGCGCGCCATGCGCGGAGGCGATGGTGCGCGGCGTGTGCGAGCGGTCCGGAGCGGCGTGTGGTCTCGCCATCACCGGCATTGCGGGTCCTGACGGCGGCACGCCGACCAAGCCGGTCGGTACGGTCTTCATCGGCCTCGCCGTGCAGGGTGCCGTGAGCGCCCGGCACTTCCGCTTCAGCGGTGACCGCGCGTCCGTGAAATGGCAGTCGAGTGTGATGGCGCTGGACATGTTGCGCCGGGCTCTGGAAGCCTCGCGATAGCGAGCGTCCGCCTTTTCATCGCCGTTCACCTCGATCCCGCTACGCGCGAGGCTCTCGCGGCCGCGAGCGAGGCGCTACGCGCGCCCGCGGCAGGCGTGCCGGTGGCGTGGGTCGCCGCCGAGAACTTTCACGTCACGCTGAAGTTTCTCGGCGGCGTCGACGAAGCAAAGGTTCCCGCGCTGATCGAGGCCTTGCACAGCGCGGTGGCCAGGCAGCGTGGTTTCAGGTTCCAGGTGGGTGGGCTCGGCGCGTTCCCGTTTCCGACGCGCCCGCGAGTTCTCTGGGCGGGCGTCGCGGCGGGCGCCGAGCGGCTCGGAGCGCTCGCCCAGAGCGTCGACGAGGCGACGGCCAGGTTGGGCTTTCCGCGCGAGGCTCGCCCGTTTTCGCCACACATCACCCTGGGTCGTGTCCGTGATTCGCGCCACGCGCCGGCACTCGCCCAGGCGCTCGAGGGGGCCGGCACCTGGCCGTTCGGTACGGTCACGATCGAGCGTGTCGCGCTGATGCGCAGCGATCTCTCGCCGCGGGGTGCCCGTTACACGACGCTCGCGGCGGTACCGATGGCACCCCGACCGGATGTATCCCAACCGGGACATTGACCCTACCCCTCGGGCCTCGTAGTATGCGTGGCAAG
>JBGOTH010000556.1:0-2962 GCA_041476345.1 Methylomirabilia bacterium | reverse complement strand
GCGGCGAGCGCGGGATCGAGCAAACGGTTATTGGTCGGCCTGATGACGATCAGCGTGTAGGGAATCAGCGCCGCGAGCAGCAAGCCGCCGGCGAGCCAGCCGGTGCCGCCCAGCGTCGTCCATCGCACGACGCCCGCGACGCCGCCCACGAGCGCCAGCCCGCCTTGCATGATCGCCGCGCGCCGATAGCTGGGACCGAATTCCGCGATGGCGATCGCCGGGCCGCAGCTCTCGCGCGCCGGATGCTCGACGAGCGAAACGTAGACGGCGGCGCCCGCGAAGAGCGCGGTGGCGACGAGCGCGATCGTCTCCGCGAGAAGTCCAAGCATGCTCAGCCCCCGAGGAAGAGGAGGACGAGGCCGAGCAGCATGACGACGCAGCCCGGCCAGATGAGCTTCACGCGCGCGCGTTCGCCGAACACGAAGTAGCCGATGACGAGCGCCATCAGGATCTCGACCTGCTTCACCGCCTCCACGTACGAGCTCACGGTCATAGTGTACGCGGCCGTCCCCAGCTCGGTGGAGATGGCGGCGAAGGCGCCGAGCGCGATGAAGCTCCACCAGTACTTGCCGATCTGGCTGAAGTGGCGCCCGGACCGGTAGACCGCGAAGGGCGTGATGATCGCCGAGCAGAACAGGTAGCCGCCGAACACCGCGAACGTCGGGCTCGACAGCAGCGCGAGCTTCTTGATGAGGATCACGCTCGGCGCGTAGAAGAACGCCGCCCCGAGCGTGTAGCGCTGCCCGGGATCGCGGACGAGCGAGACGAGCGGCGCCCAGATCGACACGCGCGCCCGCGTCACGTTGAGGAGATAGAGGCCGATCACCGACACCACGACGCCGGCGATGCCCAGCGTCGACGGCGACTCGCCGAGCGCGACGATGCCCCAGACGACCAGGAGCAGCACGCTCAGCTTCCACAGCGCGGTGACGAGCGAGATCTCCGCCACGTTCAGCGCGAGGGCGAGGAACTGCGTCCCCGCGATCTGGCTGATCGCGAACAGGAAGCAGTAGAGCCAGACTCCGGGTTTCATCGTGGGCCAGCCGTGCGTGAGCACACCGATGGCCGCGAACGGGAGAATGAACGTGAAGCGCCCCCACACGTTGATGGTCTCGTCGAGCGCGTGGCCGAGACGCTTCATCACCATGTTGCGAAGGACCTGGAAGAGCGCGCTGCCGAGCGCGAGGACGATCCAGAGCATGGCGGCCAGTGTCGCACAGGGGTCACCGTATAATGGCGGCCGATGATCACGGGCGTCTCCAGCAGCACCGACACCGTTCCCGTGCGCGAGGCCCATCGCATCGACGCCGCCGCGCTCGAGCGGTACCTCGTCGAGCACGTGCGCGGTTTTTCCGGACCGCTGGATCTGCGCCAGTTCCAGGGCGGGCAATCGAATCCGACGTACCACGTCCGCGCGGGGAGCGGCGAGTACGTGCTCCGGCGCAAGCCACCCGGCAAGCTCCTGCCGTCCGCGCACGCCGTCGATCGCGAGTACCGCGTCATCACGGCGCTCCAGGACAGCGGCGTCCCCGTCCCGCGCACCTACGTCCTGTGCGAAGACGCCGCGGTGATCGGCACGCCCTTCTACGTGATGGACTGCGTGCACGGCCGCGTGTTCGCGGACCCCCTCCTGCCCGGCATCACGCCGGCGGAGCGCCGCACGCTCTACGACGAGTTCACGACCGTGCTCGCGCGCTTGCACAAGGTCGACTGGCGCGCGGTCGGGCTCGCGGAGTTCGGCCGGCCCGGCAACTATTTCTCGCGGCAGATCCATCGCTGGGCGACGCAGTACCGCGCGTCGGAGACCGAGAAGATCGACGCGATGGAGCGGTTGATGGTCTGGCTGCCTGACAACATTCCGGTCGACGACACCGTCACGCTGGTGCACGGCGATTACCGGCCCGGCAACATGATCGTCCATCCCACCGAGCCGCGCGTGCTCGCCCTCCTCGACTGGGAGCTCTCGACGCTCGGGCACGCGCTCGGTGATCTCTCCTACACGTGTGTCCCGTACCACATGGGCCCGGGCGAAACGCTCGGCGGTGTCGAGGGGCTCGATCTCCACTCGATGGGCATTCCGTCCGAGGCGGAGTACGTCGAGGCGTATTGCCGCAAGATGGGCCGCGGCCCCATCGCGCACTGGGACTTCTACATCGCGTTCGCGCTGTTCCGGCTCGGCGCGATCGCGCAGGGCATCATGGGACGCGTGCGCGACGGCACCGCGAACGATCCGCAAGCCGTCGAGCGTGGCAAGCGCGCCCGGCCGCTCGGCGAAGCAGGATGGGCCGTGGTCGAACGATCGACAAAGGGAGTGTGAAGATGCGCACCAATACGCTGCGTGAGATCTGGGCGAAGGGCGAAGCGGTCGTCAACGGCTGGGCGTCGATTCCCACCGCGTTCTCCGCGGAGGTCATGGCGCACCAGGGCTTCGACTCCATCACCGTCGACATGCAGCACGGCGTCGTCGACTACCAGGCGATGGTCAACATGCTCACCGCCATCTCCACCACCAAGGTAATCCCGCTCGCGCGCGTGCCGTGGAACGACCCCGCCATCATCGGCAAGACGTGGGACGCGGGCGTGTACGGAATCATCTGCCCCATGGTGAACACGCCCGAGCAAGCCGAGGCGCTCGTGCAGGCGTCCAAGTATCCGCCGCGCGGCTTCCGCAGCAACGGCCCCGTGCGCGCGTCGCTCTACGGCGGCACCGACTACTGGAAGCACGCGAACGACACCCTGCTCTGCATCCCGATGATCGAGACGGCGGAGGCGGTGAAGAACATCGACGCGATCCTCAGCGTGCCCGGCGTCGAAGCGATCTACGTCGGCCCGGCCGACCTGAGCTGGTCGCTCGGCTGCATGCCGCCGCGTCTCGATCAGACCGATGCGCCGGTGGTGGAAGCGCAGAAGACGATCGTGAAGGCGTGCAAGAAGCACGGCGTGTACGCGGGCATCCACTGCG
>JBGOTH010000555.1:0-2970 GCA_041476345.1 Methylomirabilia bacterium | reverse complement strand
GCTTGCGTGAGTCGAAGTATCGCGACGAGATCGCGCGCGCGATCTTCGCGGGCATCGCGGAATACAAGCGCAATTGGGACCAGCGCATGCGCGCCTCGGTCGGGCGGTCCCGCTGATGGCGCGCCCCGACGGCCGCAGCCCCGATCAGCTGCGCCCCGTCGTCCTCACGCGCGACTACCTGCTGCACCCGGAAGGCTCGGTACTCGTGGAGTTCGGCGCGACCAAGGTGATCTGCACGGCGACGCTCGAAGAGAAGGTGGCGCCGTGGCTCAAGGGGAAGGGCAAGGGATGGGTCACCGCGGAATACGGGATGCTGCCGCGCTCGACGAACACGCGGATGAATCGCGAGAATCGCGGACCCGGAGGGCGCTCCCAGGAGATCCAGCGGCTCGTTGGCCGGGCGCTCCGCGCGGTCGTCGAGCTCCCGAAGATGGGCGAGCGCACGATCTGGATGGATTGCGACGTCATCCAGGCGGACGGCGGCACACGCACCGCGGCCATCACCGGCAGCTACGTGGCGCTGTCCGACGCCATCGGGCGCATCCCCAACGTGAAGGCCGGCGTCCTGCGCGACTGCGTGGCCGCCATCAGCGTGGGCATCGCGGGTGGCGTGCCGCTCCTCGACCTCAACTACGCGGAGGATTCGACGGCGGACGTGGACATGAACATCGTCATGACGGGCGCCGGCGAGTTCGTCGAAGTGCAGGGCACCGCCGAGCACACACCGTTCGACAAGAAACAGCTCGACGCGATGCTCGGCCTGGCCGAGACCGGCATCCGCCGCCTCATCGAGCTGCAGCGGCAGGCGCTCGCGAAGCGTGACGAGCGCGTCTTTCATTTGTAGTTGGAGGGCTCCGGGCGTCATTAGTTGGGGGGCTCCGGGCGCCCCCCAAGCCCCCCAACGTTCGCAACCGCCCCGGCGTCGCCGGGGCGGTGCTCTGTAAGCCGGTGCGTGCACTGGTTCTCGCCACCGGCAACCCGGGCAAAGCGCGCGAGCTGATGTCGCTGCTCACCGGTATTCCGTTCTCGCTTCGCACGCTCGCGGACTATCCCGGTCTCGTCATGCCCGAGGAACTGGGCTCGACCTACGAGGCGAACGCGCTGATCAAGGCGCGCGCGGCGACGGCGCACACGGGCGTGCTCTCGCTCGGCGACGACTCCGGCATCGAGGTGGACGCGCTCGGCGGCGCTCCCGGCGTTCGCTCCGCGCGCTTCGGCGGCCCCGGCCTCGATGACCGGGGGCGGGTCCAGTACCTGCTACGGCAGATCGAGCACGTGCCGGACGCGCAACGCACCGCGCACTTTCACTGTGTCCTCGCGATCGTCGCGCCGGACGGCCGCGAGATCCTCGTCGAGGGCGCGTGCGATGGACGCATCACGCGCGAGCCGCACGGCTCTGAAGGGTTCGGCTACGATCCGGTCTTCTTCTTTCCACCGTTCGGCGTGACGTTCGGAGAAGTCGACGACGAAACGAAGGCCACCGTCAGTCATCGCGGGCTCGCCGCCGCCGCCGCGCGGGCCGCGCTCATCGCGATGGTATGATTCGCCGTTCACGATCGGCGCGAACCCAAAGGAGCCTGCGATGACGGACCGACCCGATCTGGTGATCGACGGCGATGGACACGTGATCGAGGTGAACGAGACGTACGAGCGGATCGATCCGAAGTACCGCGAGCGGCGCCCGGTCTACACGCAGGTGTCCCGCGGCAACATCGTCCGCCTCGTCGACGGCAAAGTCTGGGGACCCGACACGGAGTGCGGATTCGTGGGCGTCAACGGCAACCTGCCCGCGCCGCTTGGCAAGGCCATCCACTATCGCCGGATGGGTACCTACAATCCCTGGGCCCGGCTCACGGACATGGACCGCGATCAGATCGACGTGGCCGTCATCTATCCCACCGACGAGCTCCCGCTCACGGTGACCCTCGACGCTGGCTTCGCCGCGGCACGGGCGCAGGCGTACAACGATTGGCTGTACGACTACTGTGAAGTATGTCCACAGCGGCTCAAAGGCGTCGGCCTCGTGGCGCTCCAGGACGTGGAGGGCGCGATCGCGGAAATGCACCGCGCGGTGACCACGCTCCACATGGTCGCCATCCAGATCGGGTGCACCGTGCGCGAAGACACGTTGCTGAGCGACGTGCGGCTCACGCCCTTCTGGGCGGAAGCCGAACGATTGAACGTCGCGGTCGCCGTCCACGGCCCCGCGCTGCCGTCGCTGTTCCGGAGCTATTTCGACGTCAACCGCCCCGATCACATGCTCGAAGCCTCGCACATGGCGCACACGTTCGCGCAGATGCTCGCGTGCTCGAACATCATCACGAGCGGCGTACTGGAGCGATTCAGCAAGCTTCGGATCGCGTTCCTGGAAGCGGGCGCGGGGTGGGTGCCCTACTGGATCAACCGGATGGACGAGTACAACGAAGTCGCGCGTGAACGGTGGGCGCACATCTCCGCGAAACCGAGCGAGTACGTGAAGAGCGGCCGCGTGTTCTTCAGCTGCGAGCCGGGCGACGAGTTCATTCCGCACTTCCTCGACCACGTCGGGGAAGACGCGATGATCTTCGCCTCGGACTATCTCCACTTCGACGCGCTGTTCGTCGGTGAGCCGGGCCACGACGGCAATCCGTATCCCGGAACCGTCGCCACGCTGCTCGGGCGGAAGGATGTTCCGGATTCCGCCAAGCGCAAGATGCTGCTCGACAACAGCCTCGCTTTTTACCAGATCGACAAGTCGAAGCTCGGCCGTCGTGGCGCGCCCGTGACGCGTCCGGAGCCGGAGGAAGCGCGCCGCGCCACGGTGCCGGGGACGCTCTCCGCGCGATAGGACACAATCGAGGCAACTGACAAGGCCGCTCGAGTGTCGACCGCCCGGTCGGTTACTCCTGCCTCACCCGGTCGAGCCAGTAGCCGGGTCGTCGCTTCGCGTGGGCCACAGCAAGAATCCTGACCTGTTCACCGAGGTCCATG
>JBGOTH010000554.1:0-2987 GCA_041476345.1 Methylomirabilia bacterium | reverse complement strand
CGCCGCATGTCCGGGTTGTCGAACGGCGGCTTCTTCGTGTTCAGGAACACGATCCAGATCGTGTTGATGGGCCACCGGTAGACGTCGATCTCGTTGCCGCGCGCCGACTTGAGCTCTTCGGACTGGGCCTTGCCCATCGGCGGCCACGTGTCCCACAGCATGATGCGTCCGGCTTTCGCCGCCGCGAGCTGCGTCGGCCCGCCCACGAGGATGAACTGCTTCACGCCGTCGAGATACGGCAGGCCCTGAATGAAGTAGTCCTTGTTCTTCTCCCACTCGATCACGCTGCCGCGCTCGTACCTCTTGAACTTGAAGGGGCCGGTGCCGATCTGGGCCTCGGGCTTGTTCAGGTCCCCGAACTTGTCGAGCACGTGCTTGGCCGCGATGCGGCACCACGCCGACGACACGGCGCTGAGGAACGGGTCCGGCGCCGGCGCTTTCAGCCGGACCTGGAACGTGTGCGGGTCCACGACCTCGGTGCCCGCGACCAGCGGCTTCAGCGTCGCGCCGCACTTCGGGCTCTTGAAGTCGGGATTGAGCACGCGGTCGAACGTCGCCTTCACGTCGGTCGCGGTGAACGGCTGGCCGTCGTGCCACTTCACGCCCTTGCGCAGGTGGAACGTGTAGGTCTTGCCGTCGGCGGAGACGGTGTAACGCTCGGCGAGATCGGGCGCGATCTTCGTCGGGTCGTCGGGATCCTTGTGCAACAGGCTGCTGTAGACCCCCGCCGTCGCCTGCTGCACGACGAGCGGCGACTCCGCGTGAACGTCGAGACGTGCGGGATCCCCGTAGTCGAACCAGTTGAGGACGCCGCCGTAGCGCGGCTTGTCTTGCTGCGCGTCGCTGGTCGCCGAGACGGCGACCAGCGACGCGATAGCGGCGGCCGCGATTATCCAGTTCTGCGTACTACGAGCGCATCGTGGGTGGCGAATTTTCATGCGCCTCTCGGCCTCCGACATTGAGGGTCAGGTTTGCGGTTCGTCGTCTCATCCAAGCCCACCTCGCAGGCGCGGGTCGGCAATGTCTCGTATCGCATCTCCGAGCAGGTTCAGCGCGAACACCGCGAGACTGATGGCGACGCCGGGGAAGAAGATCAGCCAGGGGGCCGTCTCCATCGCCTGCGTGCCCGCCGTCAGCATACCGCCCCACGACGGCTCGTCGGGCGGAGCCCCGACACCGAGGAAGCTGAGCGAGGCCTCGACGACGATCGCGTACGAGATGTTCGTGGTGACGAGCACGATATAGGTCGCCAGGCAGTTGGGCAAGATGTGGCGCAGCACGATCCGCACGTGCGAGGTGCCCGCCGCGCGCGCGGCTTCGATGTACGGGCTGGCCGCGATGGCGAGCGCGACCGAACGGACGGTCCGCGCCGCCGTCGGCGTGAGCAGGATCGTCAGCGCGAGAATCACGTTGTTCACGGACGAGCCGACGGCGGCCATGAGCGACAGCGCCAGAATGATCGGCGGCAGCGCCATCACGCAGTCGATGACGCGCTGGCTCGAGACGTCCGCGACGCCGCCGAGGTAGCCCGTGAAGATGCCCCACAGCGAGCCGATCGTGACGCCGATGAGGACGGAGACCAGGCCCACGTAGAGGGAGAGCCGCGCGCCCCACATCACCCGGCTCAGCACGTCGCGCCCCAGGTTGTCCGTCCCCATCGGAAACTCGCGCCCGGGCGGTACGAACTGGCCGAAGACAGCCTCCTTCGGGCCGTGGGGTGCCAGCACGGGCGCAAGCAGTGCCGTGGCCACCAAGCCGAGCACGACCACCGCGCCCGCGACGCCGAGCGGTTGTCGAGCGAGGAGCCTCATGCGAGACGGATCCGCGGGTCGAGCCACCCGTAGAGCAGGTCGACGACGAGGTTCACACAGAGGAAGATCAGCGCCATGACGAAGACGATCGCCTGCACCGTGGGGTAGTCGCGATAGCCCACCGCCTGCACGAGCGCCGTCCCCATGCCCGGCACCGCGAAGATGATCTCCATGATCACGATGCCGCCGAGCAGGCGCCCGCCCCACCAGCCGATGAACGTCACCACCGGGAGCAGCGAGTTACGGAGCGCGTGGCGGTAGATGACGGCGCGGTCCGACAGTCCCTTCGCGAACGCCGTTCGCACGTAGTCCTGGCGCACCACCTCGAGCATTTGCGAGCGCGTGAGCCGCATGATCGGTGCGGCAATGTAGTACGCCTGCGCGAGCGCCGGCCAGATCATCTGCTTGAGATTCTCCGCCGGGTTCTCGGTCAATGCCGAGTACTCCAGCGGTGGCAAGTAGCGGAAGACGCGCACGAGCAGGTAGAGGATCAGCACGCCCGTGAAAAAGATCGGCAGGCTCAAGCCGCTGATCGACAGGATCCGGACGACGTAGTCGAGCCACGTATTCTGCCGGACGGCGGAGATGACACCGAGTGGAATGGCCCACAGCATCGCGAGGCCCATGGTGAGGATCGCGAGCTCCACCGAGCGCGGGAAGCGCTCGATCAGGATGTCGCGTACGGGACGCCGCTGACTGTAGGACTCGCCGAAGTCCAAGCGCACGGCGTTCCCGAGCCACGTGATGTACTGCACGAAGAGCGGCTTGTCGAGACCGAGCTCCGTGCGGATCTGCCTGATCTGCTTCTCCTGCACGGTGCTCTGCTCCGAGCCGGTCTGGTAGACGAGAATCTGGGCGATGTCGCCCGGCACGAGACGCATGAGCACGAAGATCAGCAACGAAGCGCCGAGAAGAGTCGGAACGAAGAGCAGCAGCCGCCGGACGACGTAGACCTGCACCGCGCGGAATTGTAGCCTAGCCGGCGGCGGAAACACGGACGGACGGGCGGTCGGGTCGGCGGCGGCCCCCGGCGTGGCGCGCCTCAAGGCTTTATCGGGAGAAAGCTTTGCTTCCTCCCGATCGCTGGATTTCGCTGCGCCACGGCGGGGGTGCGCCGCCGACCTGCCCGCCCGTCCGTGTTTCCATACGCGGCTAACCGGGTGCGGGGCGGCGCGT
>JBGOTH010000553.1:0-2988 GCA_041476345.1 Methylomirabilia bacterium | reverse complement strand
CGCGCCGTTCGCGGGCAAACCGCCGGTGTCGATCGACGGGCCGTACACGCTGTGCACCTGGCGGCCCAGCAGGCGGAGCAGCGTGGTCATCTCCGCGCGATGGTGGGCGGTGTGCGCGATGCGGCGCACCATGATCCACGCGCGGCTGTGGATCGTGTCGAAGAACGCGACGTCACGCGCCCACCAGTCGGCGTCCTGTGCCGCGAGCTCCGCGAGCCGCCGGCCGGAATCCTCGGCGTAGCGCTCGATGAAAGCGAGGCGCGTCTCCGGCTTCGGCACGGGCGGCGTGCCGACGTCGATGCCGAACATGCCAACGAACCATTTGTCCTCACTCATGCACTGGTGGACCATGTGCTCGCGCGGCGTGCGGTCGCGCGCGAGATTCGGGTGGGGACGGGTATCGAGGTCTTCGTCCCGGAACATGCTCCACACGCTGAGGGTCTTCAGCCGCTCCGCGCCGTACGTCTCCACGAGGAAGGCGTAGCTCTGGGCGGGCGCTATTTCAGCAGCTCCTCGGCGATGCGCTTGACGTCCGCGGCGTCTACCTGGCCCTTGTGCGTCTTCATCACGTCGCCGATGAGGCGGCCCGTCTGCTTGACGTCCGCGATGCCGAGCGCCTTGAGCCGTTCGGCGACGAGGGCGCGGAGGGCGCCTTCGTCCATGCCTTTCGGAAGGTAGCGCTCGCAGAACTCGATCTCGAAGCGCAGCTCCGCCACCTGCGCGGCGCCGCGGTCGCCGAGCTTCTCGTACTCCGCGAGCGCTTTCTGGAGCTGCTTCTTGTAGGCGCCGATCACGTCGACGACGAGCGCGTCGTCGACGTCGCCGCTGAAGCCTTTGGCGGTGGTGCGCTCGGTCACCTTGGTCTTGAGCATGCGCACGATGTTGGCGGTGCGCGAATCCTTTCCCTTGATGGCGGACTTCAGCGTCTCGTCGAGTCCCTGCGCGAGCGCCATCACCCCACCTCGACGGCGAGATAGGCGTCGCCGCGCGACCCGTCGCCGCGCCGCCGGCCCTTGCCGCGCAGGCGCAGGCGCGTGCCGCTGCGCACGCCGGCGGGCACCTGCACGACGACGTCGGCGCCGTCCGGCAGCGTGACCTGCTTCTTTACCCCGCGCCGGGCTTCGTCGGTGGTCACGTGCAGCGCAAGGACCACGTCTTCCACGGCGAGCGCCGTCGCCGTGGCGGGCGCCAGGCCGAAGAACCACCGGGCGGCGCGCTCCAGGCCGCGCAGCACGCGCGGGCCCGGGGGGAGAGAGAGGGACTCCTGGGCGGGCGCCCGCCCGCCGCGCAGGGCCAGGCCCACGAGGCGCGCGAGCGCGATGAACGGTGTCCACGGCGAGATCACGATCACGCGCCCCGTCACCACCGTGCGGCCGCCGAAGAGCGTCGTCTGGAAGTCGTGGCGGTCGACGCGCACGCCCATCCGCCGGAGCTCGCGCGAGAGCTCTTCGAAGATGGCGCTCGCGCGCGGATCGGTGAAGAGGTCGCGAAACACCTGCTCGCGGTTGACGTGGAAGTCGCCGGGGCCGGTGCCGCGACGGACGCGGTCGTAGTCCCCGCGCTTCGTCTTGTCCATCAAGACCGCGTAGGCCTCGCTGATCTCCTTGAAGCGCTCCTCCGCTTCCGCGTTGCCGGGATTGCGGTCAGGGTGCCACTGGAGCGCGAGGCGGCGGTAGGCGCGGCGGATCTCGTCTTCGGTCGCTTCGAGATTGAGCGCGAGGATGCGGTAGTAGTCCCGGTCGTAGCGGCGGCGGCTCACCCTGTCAGGATAGCACTGCCGAGCGCGCGCTCGAGCGGCGTCGGCACTTCGCCCACGAACGCGGCAATCGCCGGATGCACGAGCTTGCCGTAAGCCACGTTCACGCCTTTGGCGAGCGCGGCGTCCGCTCGCATCGCCGCCGCGGCGCCCTGATTCGCAAGCGCGAGCACGTAGGGCAGGGTGGCGTTGGTCAGCGCGAAGGTGGAGGTGCGGGGCACGAGTGCCGGCATGTTCGTCACGCCGTAGTGCACGACGCCGCCCACGCGATACGTGGGCTCCGCGAGCGTCGTCGGGCGGATCGTCTCGATGCACGCGCCCTGGTCGACGGCGACGTCGATGATGACGGCGCCGTCCTTCATCGTCGCCACCATCTCTTTTGTCACCAGCACCGGGGCGCGGGCGCCGGGCACGAGCACGGCGCCGATGAGAAGCTCGGCGCGCCGCACCGCCTGCTCCACGTTGTAGCTGTTCGACATCACGGTGACGACCTGGTTGCCGTAGAGCTCTTCGACGTGCCGGAGCCGGTCGAGGTTCACGTCGAGGATCGACACGTCCGCGCCGAGACCGACGGCGGTACGCAGCGCGTTCATTCCGACGGTGCCCGCGCCGAGGATCACGACGTTGCCGCGCGGCACGCCAGGGACGCCTCCCAGGAGAACACCGCGGCCGCCGTGAGCGCGCCCGAGGTAGAACGCACCTTCCTGCACGGCGAGCCGGCCGGCCACTTCGCTCATCGGCGTCAGCAGCGGCAGGCTGCCGTCGGCGCGCTGGACGGTCTCGTAGGCGATGAGGATGGCGTTGGTTCTGCGGAGCGCATCCGTGAGCGCGCGATCGGCGGCGAGGTGCAGGTACGTGAAGAGCGTCTGGCCCGCGCGGAGCTGCTTCACTTCCGGCGGCAGCGGCTCCTTCACCTTGAGCACGAGCTCCGCCGTGGCCCACAGGTCGTCGGCGCCGGTCAGCGTGGCGCCGACGGCGGTGTATTCGTCGTCGCGGATACCGCTGCCCGTGCCCGCGTCCGTCTCGATCAGCACCGCGTGGCCGCGCTCCACGAGCGCACGGACGCCGGCCGGGCTCAGGGCCACGCGCAGCTCGCCCGGCTTGATCTCCTTCGGCGCGCCGACGATCACCGCTTCGTTTTGTCCAGACCGGCGAGGTGCTCCAGCGTCGTAATGACGGCGGCGAGGTCTTCGGCGCCGTGACCGGCGGCGGACGCCGCCGTGCAGAGCTGG
>JBGOTH010000552.1:0-2991 GCA_041476345.1 Methylomirabilia bacterium | reverse complement strand
TGTCATCGACGCCGGGGCGGTGGCGGACCCGCTCCTGCGGCGCGTCGCGTGGCACGTATCGACGCCGCTCGACCTCGACGCCATGCGTGCGGCACTGCGCACCGTCCTCGGGGCCCACGACTTCGGGGCATTCTGCGCGGCGGCGGGGCGCGACGCGATTCCCCTGTGTCGCGTCCGCGCGATCCACGTCGTCCGCCGCAAGTTCCGCGTGGTCATCGCGATCGCCGCCGATCGCTTCCTGCATCACATGGTGCGCAACCTCGTCGGGAGCGCGGTGCTCGTCGGTCGGGGGAGTCGAGAGCCGACATGGCTCGGTGACGTGCTGCAGTCGCGCGACCGGCGCCGGGCGGGGCCCACCGCGCCGGCGCACGGACTTTTTCTCGTTCGCGTGTTGTATTGAGCGGGCTGCTAGACTCTGGGCGCTCATGCGCAGCTATCTGAAGATCCGGGGTGATCGCGTCGAGGAAGTGACCGGCGAGGTCGTCCGGGAGCAACCGCTCACCGTGTACGTCAACGGTGAGCGCTTTCTGACACTCCTCTGCTCCCCGATGCGGCTCGAGTCCCTCGTGATCGGCTACCTGTGGATGGAGAAGATCATCCAGGAGCTCGACGACGTGACGGCGCTCGCGGTTTCGCCGGTCGACGGACGCGCCGACGTGACGCTGCGCACGCCCGTGGTGCTTCCCACCGAGCGGATCCTGACGTCCGGTTGCGGCGGTGGCATCACGTTCAGGATCGATCACCGCCTGTTCCCGCGCCTGCAGTCGTTTCTCCGCGTGCGTCCCCAGGATCTGTCCTTGCGGATGAAGGATCTCTTCGGCGCGGCCGTGCACTACCAGGAGTCGCGCGGGATTCACGGCGCCGCGCTCGCGGACTCCGAACACTTGCTCGTGGTGGCGGAGGACGTGGGACGTCACAACGCCATCGACCGGGTCAAAGGCGAGGCGCTCCTGCGCGGCATTCCCACGGAAGACCGAATTCTTTTGTCCACCGGCCGCGTGTCGTCGGAGATGCTGCTCAAGGCCGCCCGGATGGGCGTGCCGATCGTCGCCTCCCGCACCTCGCCGACCGAGATGGCGGTCGCGCTGGCCGAGCAGCTCAACGTCACGGTGTGCGGCTACGTGCGCCCCGACAGCCTGAACGTCTATGCGGGCCATGGCGTCGTGATAGCCGCGGCGGCGATCCCTCCCCGTGACTGAGGAGCCCACGGGCTCCCCCGGTGACCGGGCGTACCGCCGGGGCTTCCGCGACAAGGGCAACAAGCGGGAAGACTGGGCGATCGACGCGTTCCGTGAAGTCTTCGCGAGCCTCCACGACCCGGACCGTGTCGATCGCCTCCTCTTCGACCTGAGCCGCTATTACAACGCCCTGACCGATGGCCCCATCGTCGAGCTCCCGGATCGGCGACGAGTGGCTGCGTTACTTCGGGCAGGGGAGACCGAGGAGGCTCGGCGCCTGCTGGAGGCCTGTCTCAACCGCTATCGGGGCGGGATCGAGGACGGGCTCGGCCGGGTCGAATAAACAAAGGGTGACGACGCGCCGAGCCTTGACTTTGCGGTTGGACCTCTCGTAGCTTCCGCTCAACGTGCGAGAGTTCCCCACCTATCGAGGAGGTCGCGGCAATGACGCAAAGCCTCACCGATTGGCTCCAGCAGAATCGCCTGATCGTCGTCTCCGTCGATCCTTCCACCCACCGGCTTCGCGTGAAGGGCGTCGCTGACGTCTGCACGGATCTCTCGTGCTCGGAGCGCACGGTGGTCGTCACCGACGACGTCGCGTCCGGTGGCCTCGGCGCGCTGAACGCCGGTGACGTCGTCAAGCTCGATGGTGGAACCGCCGGCAAGCCGGAGCGCATCGTCCTCGTGCGGCGCGCCTGGGAAGAGCTGACGAGCCCCGAATTCTAGTCATCTCCAGCTGCCGGGTTCCCCCCGGCGAGGAGGTCGTTCATGAGCTTGTCGAGACGTGACTTCCTGAAGGTCGGCACCGCGAGCGCCGCCGGCGTCGCGACCGGCGCCGGACTCGACCTCGCGCCTGTCCATGCCGCCGCCACGTCGATCCGGATCAAGGAAGCGAAGGTCGCGGCCGGCGTGTGCCCCTATTGCGCGGTCGGATGCGGGCAGCTGATCTACTCCAAGGGCGACAAGATCATCGATATCGAGGGCAACCCGGACACGCCCCACACGCTCGGGCGGCTGTGCCCGAAGGGTGCCGCGACGATCCAGCTCTCCAACAATCCGCTACGGCCGACCAAGGCGCTCTACCGAGCGGCCGGCTCGGACAAGTGGGAAGAGAAGCCGCTCGACTGGATGTACGAGCAGATCGCCAAGCGTTACTACGACACGCGCGAGAAGTACTTCATCGAGAAAGAGAAGGACAAGGACGGCAAGGCGGTCGTGGTCAATCGCCTGGAGGCGATCGGGTCTCTCGGGTCCGCCTGCATCGACAACGAGGAGTGCTACCTCCTGTCGAAGTTGAACCGGACCCTGGGGATCGTGTACCACGAGCATCAAGCCAGGGTCTGACACAGCGCCACGGTCCCAGCTTTGGGGACCACGTTCGGGCGGGGCGCGATGACGACGAACTTGATCGACGTCCAGAACTCGGATGTCATCATGGCCACGTCGAACATGGCCGAGAATCATCCGGTGGGCTTCCAGTGGGTGATGAAGGCCAAGGAGCGCGGCGCCAAGTTCATCCACGTCGACCCGCGCTTCACGCGCACCAGCGCCGCCGCCGACATCCACGTGCCCCTGCGCTCGGGCACCAACATCATGTTCTTCGGCGGGCTCATCCGGTACGCGATCGAGAACAATCTCTATTTCAAGGACTACGTCGTCAACTACACGAACGCCCCGTTCCTCATCGATCCGGCGTTCAAGACGGCCACGGACCTCAACGGGCTCTTCACGGGCTGGGACGAAGGCAAGAAGAGCTACGATCGCTCGAGTTGGAAGTATCAGCTCGACGCCGAGGGGAACCCGAAGCGTGACA
>JBGOTH010000551.1:0-2996 GCA_041476345.1 Methylomirabilia bacterium | reverse complement strand
TTGCGTGGCATGATCGCCGTCGACGCGGCGACGCGCGATCGCCTGCCCGCGGTTCTCGAGCACGCGTTGGCCGCGCTCCAGGGGCCCGTGTCCGGTCCGGCGGTCAGAGCCTCGCTCGCGGCGCCGTCGGGAAACGGACACGACGCCGCGGCGCCGCGCGCGATTCGCTCGACCGTCAGAGTCTCCGTGGAATGCCTCGATTCGCTCGCCGACCTCGTCGGCGAGTTCGTCGGCGCGCGCAGCCGGCTCGATCGGCATCTCGAGCGTCTGAATCGTCTGGACGAGCTGCTGTCCGGAAGCGCCGCGCGCATGACCCGCGTCGTCCATAACTTCGAGCTCGAGCACGAGTACGCGCCGATCGGAGGCGTGAGGCCGTCGCCGTCCTCCATCACCGAGCTGTTCGAAGAGCTGGAGTTCGACCGGTACAGCGACGTCAACGTGCTCGCCCGCAGCGTGCGCGAGATTTCCGCGGATCTGTCCGAGATCCGCGCGCAGCTGGCGGGGGCGTTGCACGACGTCGAGCAGGACACGTCCGGCAGCCAGCGCCTGGTGACGAGCCTCCGGAGCGAGGTCACGCGCGCCCGAATGGTTCCCATCGGCCGGCTCTTCGCGCGGTTTCCGCGGCAGGTGCGGGAAGGCTCCCGCGCCGCGGGCAAGACCGTCACGCTGACGGTGAGCGGAGCGGCGGTGGAGATCGACAGCGCGATCATCGAGCAGATCGCGGATCCGCTGTTGCACCTCGTGCAGAACGCCATCGCCCACGGCCTCGAGACGGAAGAGGAGCGGCGAGCGGCGGGCAAGGCGGCCGAGGGGACCATCCACCTGCGCGCGGACCACGAGAGCGGCGCCGTCTTCATCGACGTCGAGGACGACGGCCGCGGGATCGACGTGGACGCGGTGCGGGCGCACGCGGTCGGGAAGGGGCTGATCACGCCCGAGGCGGCGTCGCTCCTCCCCGAGCACGAGATCCTCAACCTGCTGTTCGTGCCCGGCTTCAGCACCGCGCCGGAGGTTACCGCGGCATCCGGCCGAGGCATCGGATTGGACGTCGTGCGAACCAACGTCGCGAGGATCAACGGCGACGTCGAGGTGACCACGCGGCCCGGCGCCGGCACGCGGTTCCGCATGCGCATTCCGCTGACGGTCCTGATCTCCGATGCGCTGCTCGTCGGCGCGGGCGGCGAGGTCTTCGCCGTGCCGCTGAACGCCGTGAAACTCGTCATGACCGTCGCGCCGGAGCGGATTCAATCAGCGGGCGAGCGGGAAATGGTCTGGGTGCGGGACCAGCTCGTCGATCTCATCCGACTCGACCGGTACCTGGGGCTTCCGACGGCGGAGCCGCGCCGCGAGATCCCGGTGCTCGTGTTGCGCTCCGGTGGACGATCGCTGGCGCTCGCCGTCGATGACCTGCACGGGAAGGACGAATTCGTCATCAAGGGCCTGGGCGGGTTTCCCGAGGGCGTCGGGCCTTTTTCGAGCGGCACCATTTCCGGCGACGGCCGCGTGATCCTCGTGCTCAATCCGGCCCGGCTGATGCAGCCAGGCGGCGGTCGGCCGCTCGTTTCGGACGTGCGCGTCGAGCCGGACCGAACGGACGCGACGCGCCGGTTCCTGCTCGTCGACGACTCGATCAGCGTGCGCAAATTCGTCGGGCAGATGCTCGAGCGGTCGGGATTCGCCGTGGTGACCGCCGGGAACGGCGTGGAGGCGCTCCAGCAGCTGGAGACCACCGCCATTCACGCCGTCATCACCGATCTCGAGATGCCGAACGGCAACGGGTACGAGCTCATCGAGCATCTTCGCCGGCGTCCTTCGACGCGCGATCTCCCGATCGTGGTCCTGACGACCCGAGGCGGTGACAAGCATCAGGAGCTCGCGCGACGACTGGGCGTCACGCACTACCTGACCAAGCCCGTGGAGGAGACCGCCTTCATCGAGCTGATGGCGTCGCTCGTGCCCGATGGCCTCGCGTGAGTATCGCTCGCTGAGCGGGCCCAAGCGGCTCGGCGACAGACTCCTCGAAGCCGGCCTCATCACCCGCACCCAGCTCGACGGCGCGCTCGATCAGCAGGCCGGCGTCGTCCCTCGACCGCGCCTCGGGCGCACGCTCGTCGCGCTGGGGTTCCTCACCGATCGCGATCTGACCCAGATGCTCAGCGTTCACTTCGCGATCCCCGTGGCGCCGTTCTCGATCGCCGAGGCGGACGAGCGCGCCATCGCGCTGGTCCCCGCCCGCGTGGCGCGCCGGTGCCGAGCGCTTCCCTGTCGCATCGTCGGCGGATCACTCCTCATCGCCGTCGCGGACGCGGCGCCGCCCGCGATGATCGACGAGCTCCGGACGGTCAGCGGCCTTCCGGTTCTTCTCTATCTGGCGTCCGACGTCGACCTCGAGGCGGCGTTGCCCAAGCACGACGGTGATGCCGCCGCGACGCTTCCCTCCCGGCTGCGTGAGCTCGCCGGCAAGCTCGAGTATCTGGGCGACGACGACAGGCACCTCCGGGCGGACCTCGAGCACCTGTGCGGCGCGATCGACGCACTGGTCGCCAAGGCGCAGGCGACTCCTCGGTAAGTGCCCGCCCCACCGACATTTCGCGCCGTGTGCTACGCTCTGAAACATCCCGCGAGTGGATGCAGGCGAAAGCCCCCTCTCGCACCATATCGGAGTGTCGATGAAGGTCGCCGTGGAAGCGATGGAAGGTTGTAAGCGACGTCTGGCCGTCGAGGCGCCGAGCGATGTCGTCCAGCAGGAGTGGGAGAAGGCGTACGGGCGCGTGCAGAAGCAGGCGCGCCTCCCCGGCTTCCGCAAGGGACACGTGCCGCGCTCGCTCGTGAAAGTCCACTTCGCCGACGACGTCCGGCGCGAGGTGGCCGAGCACCTCATTCCCGACGTCTATCGCCGGGCGGTCACGGAAGCGCAGCTCGAGCCCGTCGACGAGCCTGACCTTCAGGACGTCAAGCTCGAGGAAGGCGCGCCGCTCAGCTTCGTCGCGGTGGTC
>JBGOTH010000550.1:0-2998 GCA_041476345.1 Methylomirabilia bacterium | reverse complement strand
TGACGGGCGCCGGTACCGGCGACGCGGTGTTCTTCGTCTGCGCGCGACGCCCGACCGTCGACACCGTCGCGGGACGGCTCCGGAACAAGCTCGGTGAAGATCTCGGGCTCGTCGAGAAGAACGCATTCAGATTTTGCTGGATCGTCGACTTCCCGATGTACGAACGCGACGAAGTGACCGGCACGATCGAGTTCAGCCACAATCCGTTTTCGATGCCGCAGGGCGGCCTCGAAGCGCTGGAGACCCGCGACCCGCTGACGATCAAGGCGTATCAGTACGATATCGTCTGCAACGGCGTGGAGCTGTCGAGCGGCGCGATCCGCAACCACCGCCCGGAGATCATGTTCAAGGCGTTCGAGATCGCCGGATACTCGCGTGAGCATGTCGAGGAGCACTTCGGCGGCATGCTCAACGCCTTCCGGTACGGCGCGCCCCCCCACGGCGGCTCGGCGCCGGGCATCGACCGGATCGTGATGCTGCTCGCGGGAGAGACCAATATCCGGGAGGTCATCGCGTTTCCGATGAATCAGCAGGCCCAGGATCTCATGATGCAAGCGCCGTCGGTGGTGCCGCCGGAGCGGCTGCGCGAGCTGCACATCCGTCTCGACCTGCCGCCGGAGCGAGCGTGAGCTCGCGCGCCTCGACCGTCACGCGTCGCTTGTCGCTCGGTCACGACGTCGACCTCGCCCAGCTTCTCGGCCGCAACGACGACCACCTGCGCACGCTCGAGAGCGCGCTCGACATCCGCATCGTGGCTCGCGGCCACGACGTCACCCTGATGGGGGACGAGGAGCAGGTGGGGAAAGGGGAGCGTGCGATCACGCAGCTCGCGGAGCTCGTCCGCGCGGGGACGCCGCTTCGGACGATCGAGGTGCGGACCGCGCTCCGGATGCTGTCCGACGACGCGGACGCCGATCTGAAGGCGGTGTTCGCGGATGCCATCGCGGTCCCCTCCCGCAAGAAGTGGATCGCGCCCAAGACGCTCGGTCAGAAGCGCTACGTCGACGCCATCCGCAGCCACGACATGGTGTTCGGCATCGGACCGGCTGGCACGGGCAAGTCCTTCCTCGCGGTCGCGATGGCGGTCTCCGCGCTGATGAAGCGCGAGGCGGCGCGCATCGTGCTCACGCGGCCGGCCGTCGAGGCGGGGGAGCGCCTCGGCTTTCTCCCCGGCGACCTCCACGAGAAGGTGCATCCGTATCTCCGCCCGCTCTACGACGCGCTCTACGACATGATCGAGGCGGAGAAGGTGGCGAGCCTGATGGAGAAGGGCGCCATCGAAGTGGCCCCGCTCGCGTACATGCGGGGCCGAACGCTCAACGACTCCTTCATCATCCTCGACGAGGCGCAGAACAGCACGGCCGAGCAGATGAAGATGTTCCTCACCCGGCTCGGTTTCAATTCGAAGATGGTCATCACGGGGGACATCACGCAGATCGACTTGCCGGCGTCCCGCGGATCGGGGCTGGTGGACGTGCGCACGATCCTCGACGGCGTGCCCGGCATCGCGTTCGTCTACTTCAGCGACCAGGACGTCGTCCGCCATCATCTCGTCTCGTCGATCGTCCGCGCCTACGACGCTCACTCGGCGCGGAGGGCGAGCGCGCCGCCGCCCGCACCCGCGTGATGCCCGCCGCCATCGTCGACCGCCAGCGCCGGCTGACGGTTCCCGCCGCGCGGCTCGCCCGAGCTGCCCAACGTGCCCTCGACGCGCTCGGCCGTCCCGCGGGCGATGTCGACGTCGCCGTGGTGAACGACGCGGAGATCCGCGCGCTCAATGCCGCGCACCGGAAGATCCGGCGCCGGACCGACGTCATCGCGTTCCCGCTCGAGCTCTCCGGCGCCGCGAGCGGCCTTCTGGGCCAGATCGTGATCTCCGCGGACACGGCGGCACGTCAGGCGCGCCGGCTGGGCGTGTCCGTCGGCCTCGAGCTCGAGCTCCTGATCACGCACGGCGTGTTGCACTTGGCCGGTTACGACGACCGCGACCCGGTGGAAGCTGATCTCATGCATCGCCGCGAGCGGGACCTGCTGGGGCGCGCGGCGCCCGCGCGCCTCTGGAAGGGGCTGCTGCCCGCATGACGCGTGCAGGATTCGCCGCGCTGATCGGTCAACCGAATGCCGGCAAGTCGACCCTGCTCAACCGCCTGGTCGGAGAGAAGCTCGCCATCGTGTCGTCACGGCCGCAGACGACGCGCAACCGCGTGACCGGCATCCGGAACCTTCCGGGCGCGCAGGTCGTGTTCGTGGACACGCCGGGGCTCCACGCCGGCGGGGGCAAGCTCGACGCGTTCATGATGCAGACCGTCGAGCGCGCGGTGGAGGACGTCGATCTCGTGTGCCTGGTCGTCGATGCGAACGCGCGCGAGCACCCCGACCCGCTCACGCTGCGCGTGATCGCTGACTACCAGGCGCCGGTGTTCTGCGCGCTCAACAAGACCGACCGTGTGCGTGACAAGAGCCGGCTTCTCCCGGTCATCGAGCGCTGGCGGGCCGCGCGCGCGTTTGCCGAGATCGTGCCGATCTCGGCCCTCGACGGCACCAACTGTGATCGGCTCCTCACGCGGCTGACGGACGCGTTGCCCGAGCATCCGTTGCTCTTTCCAGAGGATGCGACCAGCGATCAGCCCGAGACGTTCTATGTCGCGGAGATCATCCGCGAACAGATCTTTCACCTCACGCACCAGGAGGTCCCGTACGCGGCGGCCGTGCGTGTGGACGAGCTCGTCGACCGCGCGCGCCCGCCCTGCGTCTACATCCGCGCCACCATCTTCGTGGAGCAGGAGTCGCAGCGCGGCATCCTCATTGGACGGCAAGCCTCGATGCTCAAGCGCATCGGCACGGACGCCCGGCGCGTGCTCGAGGCCTTCTTCGGGATCAAGGTCTTTCTCGAGCTGACCGTGCAGGTTCGGCGCAACTGGCGCAAGGACGAGCGCGCGCTCCGCGAGTTCGGCCTGCTCAGGACCTCCTGATGGCGCTCGGCAAGTCGGTCGCGGTC
>JBGOTH010000549.1:0-3004 GCA_041476345.1 Methylomirabilia bacterium | reverse complement strand
TCGAGCTCATCGACCAGACGCTGCTCCCGCTGCGTGAGGTCGTGCGCCACTACGCGCGGTGGGAAGATGTCGCGGACGCGATCCGCACGCTCGTCGTGCGCGGGGCGCCCGCGATCGGAGTCACCGCCGCGTTTGGCGTGGTGCTGGCCGCGCGTCAGAGCCACGCCGCGACATCCGATGCGTTGATCGCGGACCTCGAGACCGCGATCAAAGGTCTCGCGGCGACGCGTCCCACCGCGGTCAACCTCTTCTGGGCGCTCGAGCGGATGCGCCGCACGGCGTTCGCGCTCGCCGGCCAGGCGCCGGAGCTCATGGGGGCGCGCTTGCTCGTCGAAGCCGAAGCGATTCGCACCGAGGACATCGAGGCGAACCGCGCGATGGGCGCGTACGGCGCGACGCTCGTCCCGGCGCGCGCGCGCATCCTCACGCACTGCAACGCCGGCGCGCTCGCGACCGCGGGCTACGGGACGGCGCTGGGCGTGATCCGCGCGGCGCACGAGCGCGGCAAGGTGGCGCTGGTCTGGGTCGACGAGACGCGGCCGGTGATGCAGGGGGCACGGCTCACCGCGTGGGAAATGGTGCAGGAGGGCATCCCGCACAAGCTCATCGCGGACGTCGCGGCTGGATCGCTCATGGCCCGTGGTGAAGTCGACCTGGTCGTGACCGGTGCGGACCGCATCACCGCCAACGGCGACACCGCGAACAAGATCGGCACGTACGCGGTGGCCGTGCTCGCGCGCCACCACCAGGTGCCGTTCTACGTGGCCGCGCCGTTCTCGACGATCGATCCGAGCCTCGCGTCCGGACGCGAGATTCCGATCGAGGAGCGCGACGCCAAGGAGGTGCGCCGCACGGGCACCCAGCAGACCGCGCCGGACGCATCCCCGGTCTACAACCCCGCCTTCGACGTGACGCCGGCCGCCCTGATCACGGCGATCGTCACCGAGCGCGGCGTCTTCAGGCCGCCCTATAAGTTTGCGTGACGCGCGGCAGTTTCACGACGTAACGGCGCACACGCCGCATTCCGTCCGCACGAACGGTCACACGCTCGACTGGGACGTGAAGCCGTTCCCGTTCAAGATCTACACCGGCGCGCCCGCGGTCCAGCTTCCGCGCGAGTTCGCGCCGGTGACACTGGAGACGCTCTCCGCGATTGGAGTCGCGGGCCCCCGGGCTCAACTAGACACGTCGACGCTTGCGGCGTTGCTTTACTACACGGCCGGAGTCACGAAGAAGAAGACCTATCCTGGGGGCGGGGAGGTGCTGTTCCGCGCGGCGGCGTCGACCGGCGCGCTGTACCAGACCGAGGTCTATGTCGCCATCGGCGCCGTCGAGGGGATCGCGCCGGGGCTCTATCACTTCTGCCCCGGCGACTTCACGCTGCGGAGGCTCCGCGATACGGACGTGCGTGGCGCGCTCGCGAGCGCCGCGGCGGACGAGGATCTCGAACGCCGCGCGGCCGTCGTCGTCCTTTCAGCCATCTACTGGCGCAACACGTGGAAGTATCAGGCCCGCGGTTTCCGTCACTTGTTCTGGGACAGCGGCACGATGCTCGCGAACCTGCTCGCCGTCGCCAACGCGCTCGGCTTCGATCCGAGAATCGTGACGGGCTTCGTGGACGACGAGGTGAACCACATCCTCGGGCTCGACGCGGAACGCGAGACGGCGCTGGAGTTGATGGGCGTGGGCCCGCGCGGAGCGCCGAGCCCGGATCCGGGAGCATTACCGCCGATCGCGCTGGAAACAATGCCGTTGTCGTCGTCGGAAGTGGACTACCCAATATTGCGTGAGATGTTGTCGGCGTCGCGTCTAGCGACGGCCGCCGCCGTGGTGGCGTGGCGCGGCTCTGGGTCTCAGAGCGCTGGGGCGGATGGCGTCGGAGGGCCGGGCCCCACCTGTCCCCTCAAGCAATCCGTGCTTGCCGTTCGGATTGCGGAGGGGGCGGGTGGGGCCCGGCCCTCCGACGCCATCCGCCCCAGCGCTCTGCAGTTGCCGCCACCCCGCGCGATGTCGGGCCGCACGTTGGGAGACACGATCCAGCGCCGCGGCTCGACGCGTCAGTTCTCGCACGAGGCGATCGGCGCGGAGGAGCTGGCCACGGCGCTGTGGGCGGCGACGCGTCCTATCGCCGCGGATGTCCCGTCGGGGCTCGTCGAGCTCTTCCTGATCGTCAGCGCGGTCGACGGCGTCGCGCCGGGCGCGTACGTCTATCTCCCGGCCGAGCACGCGCTCGAGCTGATTCGTGCGGGCGACTTCCGCAACAAGGCCGGCTATCTCTGCCTCGAGCAGCCGATCGCGGCCGATGCGGCGGCCGTCATGTATTTTCTGGCGCCGCTCGACGCGATTTTCGCGCGATTCGGCGACCGCGGCTATCGCCTCGCCAACCTCGAAGCGGGGATCGCAGGGGGACGCGCGTACCTCGCGGCGTACGCGCAGGGCTTCGGAGCCTCCGGCCTCACGTTCTATGACCGGCTCGTCGTCGAGTTCTTCGCGCCGGCATCGGAGGGACTCGACGCGATCTTCGTGACCGCACTGGGCCAATCCGTGCGCTCGCGTCCCGCCGCGGAGTGACGTTATATTGATCCCATGAAGAAATATCACCTGATGGCGCCGGGGCCGACGCCGGTGCCGAGCAACGTGCTGCTCGCCATGGCGCAGCCGATGATCCACCACCGCACGCCGGAGTACGAGGCGCTCTTCATCGAGGTCCGCGCGGGATTGAAGAAGCTGTTCCAGACCGCGCAGGACGTCGTGCCGTTCACGTGCTCGGGCACCGGCGCGCTGGAGGCGGCCGTCGTGAACACGCTGTCGGCCGGCGACAGGGTCGCGGTCGTGCAGGCGGGGAAATTCGGCGAGCGCTGGGTCGAGATCGCGCGCGCCTACGGCCTCGACGTCCTCGAGCTGGCATCACCGTTCGGCGGCACGGTGTCACCCGCGCGCGTGGAAGAGGCGCTCGCGAAGTACCCGGGGATCAAGGCGGTCCTCACGCAACACAGTGAGTCGT
>JBGOTH010000548.1:0-3020 GCA_041476345.1 Methylomirabilia bacterium | reverse complement strand
TCACCTTCTCGACCTCGGCCGTTCACTGCGATCCGGCGGTGGCCCCGACCGGGACGTCATGGTCGCCAACACGATCGGCTTCCTCTCGCAGTCGTACGAGGCGACGGCCGGCCTCATCGGCAACACGCTCGTAGCGCTCGCGCGCCACGCCGATCTGAGGCGTGCGGTCCCCGCGGTCGTCCGCGAGGTGGTTCGCCACGACCCGCCGGTTCAGAACACGCGCCGCTTCGTCGCGCAGGACGGCCGCGTCGCGGGCGTCGAGATGAAGGCGGGCGACACGATCCTCGTGGTCCTCGCCGCGGCCAACCGCGACCCGGAGGCGAATCCGGAGCCAGCGGAGTTCGACGTCATGCGCGCCGACCCGCGGGTCTTCACGTTCGGGGTCGGTCCTCACGCCTGCCCGGGAACCATGCTGGCGACGACGATCGCGGCCGCCGGCGTACAGCAGCTGATCGGCGCGGGGCTCGTCTTCGAGGGGTTGGCGGACGCGGTGCGCTATCGGCCGTCAGTGAACACGCGTATCCCGTTCTTCGGCCCGCCGGTCTAGCCGCCCGGCATCTCGCCGCGCGCGGCAACCCAATCGCGGAGCGCATCGCGCGTCGACGGAAACGCGAGCTGGTCCCACGGAATCTCGGCGGGCGCGCGCCACTCCAGCAGGTCGTTCTCCACGCACGGGGTGAGCGCGCCAGACAGCACGCGCGCGTGGTAGACGATGATCACCGGCGCGCCCGGATAGGTGTAGACCCCGACCAGGCCTTTGAGATCCACCTGTAGCCCGGTCTCTTCCCACGTCTCGCGCATCGCGGCGTCGGTCACCGCCTCGCCGAAGTCGACGTAGCCGCCGGGAAACGTCCACAGCCCGCGCGACGGATTGATCGTTCGCCGCGTCAGCAGGACCCGGCCGTCCTGCTCCGGGATCGTGCAGCCGACGAGCTTCGGATTCAGGTAGTAGATGAAGCGGCAGCTGCCGCACACCGGATGCTCGCGCTGATCCGGCGGCACCGCCTCACGCGCGAGCGTGCCTCCGCACAGTGGACAGAAGCGCGCCGTCGTCGGCGACAGCATCTGATGCTGGTGGTGGGGCTGGTCGGACACCACGCCAGTGTCCGCCACTGCCCCTTCGTGCGGCAAGTATGTTATGACCCGTCCATGAAGATCGATCGCGCACGTCTGGAGAAGTCCATCGACGACCTCGGACGCATCGGGGCGACGCCGCGCGGCGGGCTTACGCGGGTTGCCTTGACCGACGAGGACAAGCGCGGGCGTGACTGGCTCGTCGAGCGCATGAAGGACGCCGGGCTGCGCGTCACCGTCGACCAGATGGGCAACATCTTCGGTGAGCGGGCCGCTGATCCGAGCCTGCCGCCCGTCATGATGGGCTCGCACGCGGACTCCGTGCCGACGGGCGGCAAGTACGACGGGCAGCTCGGCGTGCTGTGCGGCCTCGAAGTCATCCGCGCGCTGAACGATCACAAGATCCGGACGCGCCACCCCGTCACGCTGGTGATCTTCACCAACGAAGAGGGCGCGCGCTTCCAGCCTGCCATGATCGCGAGCGGTGTGCTCGCCGGCAAGATCCCGCTGGAGGACGCCTACAATGCGAAGGACAAGGACGGCATTCGCCTCGTCGACGAGCTGGAGCGCATCGGCTACCTCGGCGACGAGCCGTGCGTGCCGCGCCGGTTCCGCGCGTACCTCGAGCTGCACATCGAGCAGGGCCCGTTCCTCGAAGAAGAAGGGCTGGCAATCGGCGTGGTCGAAGGCATCGTCGCCATCGCCTGGTCGCGCCTGACTATCCACGGCGTGCAGGACCACGCGGGGCCGACGCCGATGCGCATCCGGCATGACGCGCTCGTCGCGGCGGCCGAGATCGTCCGCGGCGTCCGTGAAATCGCGAAAGACATCGGCGGCGAGCTCGTCACCACCGTCGGCAATCTCACCGTCCACCCGAACATCGTCAACGCCATCCCCGGGCGTGTGCATCTCTCGATCGACATGCGCGACCCGGCGGACGCGAACCTCGATCGCGCGCGCACGATGCTCGACCGCGCCGTGCGCGAGGCCTGCGAGACGGAAGGCGTGAGCTACGAGCTCGAGCACTACTGGCGGATGCCCTACACGCCGTTCGACAGGGACGTCGTCGCCACGATCGAGCGCGCGGCGAAGGCGACGGGCGCGTCTTACCGCCGCATCCGCTCGGGCGCCGGCCACGACGCGCAGTACATGGCGGCCATCGGTCCCGCCGGCATGATCTTCGTGCCGTCCCACGACGGGCGCAGCCACTGCGAAGAAGAGTTCACGCCGATGGCTGACATCGAGCACGGCGCGAACACGCTCTTCCTCGCCGCGCTGGAGCTGGCCGGACGCGCCTGAGCGTGTCGTCCGACCGGGAAAAGGTTCTCGCCGGAATCCCCTACTTCCGTGCCCTCGCGGCGGCGGATCTCCGTCGCGTCGCCGCCCGGGCGGTCGTCCGCGACGTCCAGCGCGGCGAGCACGTATTCGAGGAGGGCGCGCCCGCCGAAGGGCTCTTCGTCGTGATGGAGGGTCGCGTACGCCTCGTGCGCATCGCGCGCAGCGGCCGGGAACAGGTGCTCCACTCCGAAGGGCCGGGCGCGACGCTGGGCGAAGTCCCGCTCCTCGACGGCGGCGGGTACGTGGCGACGGCGGTGGCCGCGACGCCCGCGCGTCTTCTCTATCTCCCGCGCGACGCGGTCCTCGACACCTGCCGTCGCCATCCCGACGTCGCACTCGGTATCATCCGGGTGCTGGCGCGTCGCGTCCGGACGTTTGCGGGGCTGGTGGAACAGCTCTCGCTGCAGGACCTCACGGCACGGACGGCAGGGTTCCTGTTGTCGGAGTCGCGCGCGGCGGGCGGGACGACGTTCGAGCTGAGCGCGACGCGTGACGAGATCGCGGCGGGCCTCGGCACGGTGCGCGAGCTCGTGTCCCGCTCACTCGCGCGGCTACGCGCGGCCGGCGTCGTTCGTGTCGCGGGCCGCCACGTCACGATCGTCGACCCG
>JBGOTH010000547.1:0-3021 GCA_041476345.1 Methylomirabilia bacterium | reverse complement strand
TCGTGGATCGTCGCGCCATACACGAGCGCGTGGTGGCGGGGCTGCGGGACGCGCAAGATGTACGAGTAGCGATACTTCAGCGGGCAGCTCTTGTATTCCTCGATCTGCTTGTGGCTGATTCGCAGGTCGTCGTCCGGCCCGAGCGGCGGCAGCGCGAGCTGGTCGGTCTCCGCGGGCGGCGCGAAGCGCTGGATCTCCTCGACCGCCGTCGTCCTGAATGGCCGGGCCGCGTCTTTCGGCAAGTCGAGCGCCTCCAGGACGAACTGGCTCACCTTGCGGGGCCGGCTCCCGCCGTAGTCGCGCGCGCTCGTCAGGTAGAGCTCGCGCCGCGCGCGCGTCATGCCGACGTAGAAGAGCCGGCGCTCTTCCTTCTTGTGAAAGTCGGCGGGCGGCCGCGCATCGGGCCGGAGCTCGAGCGGAACTTCGAGCGCGTCCTTGCGGGCACGCGACGGGAACTTGTCCTGCACGAGATCCACGAGAAAGACGACGGGGAACTCGAGGCCCTTGGCCTTGTGCACGGTGAGGACGTGGACGGCCGGCGTCTCCACGTCGGCCTCGGCGACCGCCGGGTCCTCGCCGGCGTCGATGAGCGCGTCGAGGTGCTTCACGAACTCGCGCACGTTGTCGTAGCGCAGCGCCTTGGCCGCGTCCTCGACGCGCCGAAAGAATTTCGAGATGTTCTGCGTCTCGGCTTCGCCCCGCACGCTGTCCGCCTTGGCCATGAGCGCGAGCCGCCCGGAATCCGCGAGGAACTCGTAGAGCAGCCGCCCCGTCGTCATTTCCCGCGCCCGCTCCATGCACCGCTCGAGGTCGGCCACGAAGCCCTGGATCGCGAAGCGGCCCTCCTCGCTGAGCCCGTCGCGCAGCTCCGGCAGCTCGTCGACACGCCGGAGGACCTCGAAGAGCGGGCGATGCTTGCGGTCCGCCCACGTGGCGCACCACGTGAGGTCGACGATGGGCACGTTGTAGATGTCCGACGACGCGAGGTAATGGACGCTCACCGATTCGTCGGGATGCGCGACGGTCCGGAGGAACGCGATGAGCAGACGCACCTCGGGACGTCCGTACAGCCCCGCGTTGCCCGAAAAGGTCCACGGGATCGCTCGGAGGTTCAGCGACCGGAGGAAGGCGTCGGCGTCCCGGTTGGAGCGCACGAGGACGGCCACGTCCTCGTGGCGCCAGACGCCCGCCTCGACCTTCTCGTCGATCATCGCGGCGACGGCGTCGGCCTCCTGCGTCGCCGTCTCGTAGTGCAGGTGGACCGGGTCGGGGCCGGCGGGCTCGAAGGCGGCGAGCAGGTGTTTCGACACCGTCTCGTCCTGGGCTTCGAGACGGTCGGGATCGTTGTAGCGGATGAGCCGGTACGCGGCGTCCAGGATTCCCTGGTGTGAACGATAGTTCTCGGTCAGCACGATGCGCGGCGCTTCGGGATACGCCTGAATGAAACCGAAGATATTGGAGAGAGCAGCGCCGCGAAACTTGTAGATCGAGTTGTGCACGACGACGCCATTCGCAACGAAGTTGTGCGTCCGTTCAATTTCGAGATCGTAGACGTCGCTGGCCCGCCGCTCTTCCCGGATCTGAACGACGCGCTCGAACACGATTTCAGTTCCGCGGACGACCGGAAGGTAGTGTCCAGGCAGAACGTTGCCTGCGGGCATCGTCAGCGCGGCGTGGCGTTTCTTTTGGCCACGCGCCACGATAAACCGCGCTTCGATGAGCGCACCGTCGGCGAGCGCGGAGACGTACTCCGCCCTGGTGCCGATCTCGCGGAGCGAAGGACTCGTCGTCTGATAGCGCCACCCGCCCTTCGTCTTGGTGAGCGGTAGTCCAGCGGCGCGAAGCCGCTCGATCACGATGGGAGCCGAAGTCTCCAGCGACACCGCGTGAAGGAGTTGCGGCGCCTTCATGATCCCGCGGGTCTTGGGGACATATCTCCGGTGGCACAGCGTGATCCTCACCTTCGCCCGCGATTGCCCCCCCCGATGGACGGCGTGCGGGGCGAAGTGATGGCCCTCGAGATCGACGTCCAGTTCAGCGGCAAGCTGCTCCGCCCCTTTGCGGGTCTCCAATTGGCTGAACAGCCGGCCGAGATACTCACCGACGATCATCGTGTCGGTACGCGGGGTGAACGGCAGTGTCGGAATGCCATACTTCAACGACCAGAACGTCTCGAAGTAGCGCGCCTCCGCTTCGTTCGTGAAGGCCCGCAAGCCGACGATGCGTTCCGCGCCACGCTCGAGCCGCAAGCGCACCGTCAGATCGTTGGTCACGCCGATGCGCCAGCCAAGATCACGCTTCTCCATCAGATACACGTACGTGAGGTCGCGGCGTGTCACACGGACCGGCACCCAACAGAACATCTTGTGATTGCTGGTCACGGTGACAGTGCTGCCCGCGTCCGTTTGGAAGGTCAGGAAGCGTGCGTGTTTGCGATTGCGGAAGGCCCGGCTGACCACGCTCGTGCCGAGGAATCCGTGGCCCACAGCCGTCAGCACACTGTCGCCGACCTTCATCGATTCGATCGCGCGGGGTCCGTCCGGAGTTGCGACTGGTGTACCGGGTGGCAGGCATTGGTCGTCGTCGCCGACGACCGTCACGTTGCGGTGCTTCGCGGCCAGCAGCTTCACCATCTCGAACTGCGCGTGGTTCGTGTCCTGGAACTCGTCGACGAGAATGTAGCGGAACCGTCGCTGGTAGGCGTTCCTCACGTGGGCCCGCGCGCGCAGGAGGTTCAGCGTGAGGACGATCTGGTCGCCGAAGTCGACGGCGCTCTCGCGCGCCATCAGCTCCTGGTAGCGGGCAAACGTCGCGGCCAGCTCGGCCTGCTGCGCGGCGCGGTCGTGCCGCTCGTCGTCGTCGGGAGCGCCGGCCGCTTCGAGGCGGAGCCGCTCGGCGCAGGCGTGATACTCGGCGGGCGAGATGTCCTCGTCCTTGCAGCGGCTGATGAGGCTGATGATCGCCTGGATGTGCCGCGTCGGATCACCGAGAGGACGGTAGCGCTCCAGCGGAAACTCGAAG
>JBGOTH010000546.1:0-3026 GCA_041476345.1 Methylomirabilia bacterium | reverse complement strand
GTCGACCCAGCGCGTGATGTGCAGCTTGGTGCCCTGCGCGAACGCGGGCGCCCGACCGGCGGCGAGAATGCCTTCGATGCCGGTCGTGGCGACGGCGGCGCCGGTCGCGGTGACGGTCAGGAAACGTCTACGATCCATGCCTTTCGCATCCATGCGTTTGCTCCTCCTAGAGCCGACCAACGGGGACCACAGAGCGGTGTGGTTCGGGACACAGCCTCCGAGCGGAAAGTGTCGAATTGATACCACTTTAGCGACGACAGTGTCAAGACCGAGAGCGCCGATCAACCGGCCGGCGTCAGGCTCGGCAGTGCTGCCGACAGCGGACGCGGCGGACCGAACGTGAGCGCGATCGCGACGGCGCCCACGCCGATCGCGGTCGATCCCATGAAGAGCCAAGCGTAGCTCCCGGAGAGATCGTAGAGCCATCCGCCGGACCACGAGCCGAGCGCCATGCCGAGCGTCGAGACGAGGAAGACGGCGCCGTAGGCCGTGCCCATGATCCGCTCGCCGAAGTACTCGCGTACGAGGATCGCGTAGAGCGGCATGACGCCACCGAACGAGAGCCCGAAGACGACGGAGAGCGCGTAGAAGCTCAGCAGATCCGTCGTGACCAGATAGAGGGAGACGGTGACGGCCTGGAGCGCTAGGCCGACGAGCAGCGTGCGCTTGGCGCCGAAGCGATCCGCGAGCAGCCCGCACAGGACGCGCCCGCCGACGGACGCGAGGCCCGACACGCCGAACACGGTGGCGGCGGCGAGCGCGGGAATGCCGTGGTCGATGGCGTTGGTGACCATGTGGAAGATCGGGCCCGAGTGCGCGGCGCAGCACGCGAAGTGCGTGAACGCGATCGCCCAGAACTGCGGTGTCGAGATGGCGCCGATCGCCGTGTACTCACGCGGCCGCGTCTCCCCGACCGTGAGCACGGACGGAACGGCCTGCGGCACCGGGCGCACGAGAAGGGCGACGGGGATGATGACGAGCCACGCGAGATCCCCGATGACCAGCATCGCCGTGCGCCAGTCGTAGGCGGAGATCAGCACGCGCGCCAGCGGCGCGATGGTGAAGGTGCCGATCCCGATGCCCGCGGAGACGAGCGCGACGGCGAGACTGCGGTTCGTCGTGAACCATTTGGTGACGGCCGCGGTGAGCGGCGCGTAGAACGCGCCGGCCGCGAAGCCGACCATCGCGCCGAACGTGATCTGGAACTGGAGCAGCGTGGTCGCGCGGCTCGCGAGGACGAGCGCCGTCCCGAGGATCGCCCCGCCCGTCAGCGCGACCGTCCGCGTCCCGATGCGGTCGGAGAGCGTGCCCCATACGAATGAGCCGAGCCCCATGAAGATCCAGTTGAGGAGCGCGACGGTGGAGATTCCCGTGCGCGTCCATCCCATGGACTCGGCCAGTGGCCGCAGGAAGACGCCGAGCGAGAACATCGTACCCATGCCGACGCACGTGATGAGCATGCCGGCTCCGACCACGATCCAACCGTAGAACATGCGACGTTCCGTCACGGCGATTCCTACCATACCACTCGGGCGAGACGACTCACTGCGGGTGCGACGCCAGCCACGCCTCCACGGCGCGGATGTCGTCCTCGGTGTCCACGCCGATCGTCGGCTCGTCGGTCTCCACCACCGTGATCGGGATGTCGTGCTCGAGGAAGCGCAGCTGCTCCAGACGCTCCACGCGCTCCAGCGTCGACAGCGGCAGGGCGTGGAACCGGTCGAGCGCGCCCTTGCGGTACGCGTAGAGCCCCATGTGCTTGTAGCGCACGGTGCCGACGCCGTCGCGGTCGTAGGGGATCGCGAGGCGCGAGAAGTAAAGAGCCTGCCCCGAGGCGCTGCAGACGACCTTGGGCGAGTTCGGGTTGTCGATCTCGGCGCCGGTGGCGCGGATCTTGAGCGTCGTCACCTGCGTCTGGGGAGACAGGAGGAACGGCGTCACCAGCCCTTCGATGTGCCCCGGCGTGATGAGCGGCTCGTCGCCCTGGATGTTGACGTACACGTCGGCGCTCCGGCTCTGCGCGATTTCCCAGACGCGATCGGTCCCCGATTGATGCGTGGACGCGGTGAGGACGGCGGGAATGTCGCGGGCGGCACAGACGTCGGCGACTTCCTGCGAGTCGGTGGCCACCAGAAGACCGGTGAGGTACGGCGAGCGCCGCGCCGCGTCGTAGACGCGCACGAGCAGCGGGACGCCGGCGATGTCGCGAAGCACCTTCCGGGGCAGCCGATGGGATTGAAGCCGCGCGGGGATGACGCCGAGAACGCGGAGCGTCGCGGGCCCGCTCACGGAAACGCGGTGAGCGTGCGGCGCAGCGAAGCCGCGCGATCGGCGCCTTCCGGCACGAACGGCAGGACGACCGGCATGGTCAGCCCGGCGTCCGCGTACGCCTTGACGCGCGCGCGGCAAAACGCTTCGTCGCCGACCACGCCGAGACCGTCGAGCACGCGCGGCGACACCTCGCGCACGGCGCCTGCCCGGTCCCCGGATTTCCACGCGGCGTTGATCGCGGCCATCTCGTCCGTGTAGCCGACGCTGCGGAAGAAGCTCGCGTACACGTCCACGATCGCGTAGCCGGTGATGTCGCGGGCGAGCTGGGCGCGCGCGGCGCCCGGCTCGTCGGTCACCGTCGTGCGGACGAAGCCGGCGATCTCGAACCCGTCGAGCGTGCGGCCGGCGCGCCGCGCACCCGCGTCGAGATGGGCGATCGACGCCGGGACCGCCTCGGGCGGGATCCAGTTCAGCAGGACACCGTCCGCGATCTCGCCGGCCAGCTCGAGCATCTCCGGCCCGAGCGCGGCGAGCACGATTTTCGGCGGCTCGTTCGGCGGCGGTGCGGCCAGCTTGAAATTCTTCACGCGATAATACTTGCCCTCGAAGGTCACGCGCTCGCCCGCCGCCACCATGCGAATGATCTGGACCGACTCGCGGATCTGTCCGAGGCCCGCATGGAAGGGCAGGCCGTGCCACTGCTCGACGATGGTACGGCTCGAGACGCCGAGCCCGAGGGTGATGCGCCCGGGTGC
>JBGOTH010000545.1:0-3033 GCA_041476345.1 Methylomirabilia bacterium | reverse complement strand
CCCGGAAGGCCGCCAGCTCGTAGTCGAACGACGCGTACCCCTTCGAGATCGACTTCAGCTTGTCGTAGAAGTCGACGACGATCTCCGAGAGCGGGAAGTCGAACCGGATGTGGACGCGCTTGCCGAGGTATTCGAGCGACTTGTGCTCGCCCCGCTTTTCCTGGGCGAGCTTGTAGATCGCGGTCATGAACTCCGTGGGGCAGTAGACCGACGAGCTGACGTAGGGCTCCTCCATCGCTTCGATCCGGTCGGGTGTGGGCATCTTGGACGGATTGTCGATCTCGAGGAGCTCGCCCGCGGTGGTGAGGATCCGATATTGCACGCTGGGGGCCGTGACGATGAGCGAGAGATCGAACTCGCGCTCGAGCCGCTCCTGCACGATCTCCATGTGCAGCGTCCCGAGGAAGCCGCACCGGAAGCCGTAGCCGAGGGCGAGCGACGTCTCGGGCTCGAAGGTGAAGGCCGGGTCGTTGAGGCGGAGCTTCTCGAGGGCGTCGCGCAGCGCCTCGTACTCGGTGTCCTCGATCGGGAACAGGCCGGAGAACACCATGGGCTTGGCGTCGCGATATCCGGGGAACGGCTCGGCGGTCGGGCGCAGCTGCTCGGTGATCGTTTCGCCGACCTTCGCGTCGGCCACGCGCTTGATGGCGGCGGTGATGTAGCCGACCTGCCCCGTGGACAGCTCTTCGATGGGCCGCATGTCCGGCGAGAAGACGCCCGCCTGCTGGACCTGGTAGCTCTGCCCGTTCGACATGAAGAGCACGCGCATGCCTTCGCGCACCGAGCCGTCGAAGACGCGGATGTAGACGACGACCCCCTGGTAGGAGTCGTAGAAGGAGTCGAAGACGAGCGCCTTGAGCGGGGCGGCGGGATCGCCTGTCGGCGGCGGGATGCGCGCCACGATCGCTTCGAGCACCTCCGGCACGCCGGTGCCGTGCTTGGCGGAGATGGCGAGCGCCTCGTCGCCGTCGATGTCGAGCATCTCGGTGATCTGATTGCGGGTGCCTTCCTCGTCGGCGGCCGGGAGGTCGATTTTGTTGAGCACGGGGACGATCGTGAGCCCGGCGTCCGTGGCGAGGTAGAAGTTGGCGAGCGTCTGCGCCTCGATGCCCTGCGCCGCGTCGACGATCAGGAGCGCGCCCTCGCACGCGGCGAGCGCCCGCGACACCTCGTAGGAAAAGTCCACGTGTCCCGGCGTATCGATGAGGTTCAGCGTGTACTCGTGGCCGTCGCGCGCGCGGTAGAGGAGCCGCACCGTGTGCGCCTTGATCGTGATGCCGCGCTCGCGCTCGAGATCCATCGAGTCGAGCACCTGATCGACGGCCTTCTTCGCGTCCATGGTGCCGGTGAGCGACAGGAGCCGGTCTGCCAGCGTGGACTTGCCGTGGTCGATGTGCGCGACGATGGAGAAGTTACGAATGCGGTCGAGGACCATCAGCCCAGTCTATCATTCGAAGTCGCGGGCTCCCGGGCTTACGCCCGCCCGCTCCGGCGTCGCGAATCAACCGTCCTTACACGAGCCGCGTTCTGTCCGGAACCACCGCGCCGGCTTCCAGTACGACGCCCGGCCCGATCTCCGCCTGCGCGCCGATGCGAGCGTCGGATGCCACCACGCAGTCGCGCAGGATCGCGCCCGCGCCGACGGTGACGTCCTCCCACAGGATGGCGCCCTCGACGCACGCGCCGGGGCCGATGCGGCCGCGGGCGCCGACGACGGAGCGCGGGCCCACGCGGGCGCCGACGCCGAGCTCGACGCCCGGCCCGATCACCGAAGGGGCGTCGACCCGCGCGCCGTGGGCGATCCGCACGCCCTCGCCGATCCAGCTTCCCGCCGTGGCGGTGCCGGGGGGAGGCGGGACGCCGCGAACGCGGCCCTCGAGCAGATCGGTCTGCACCGCCCGATACGCGGCGGGACTGCCGATGTCGCGCCAGTAGGCGGTCGCGATCCAGCCGTACGTGGCAATGCCGCCGGCGACGATCGCGGGGAAAAACTCCCGCTCGACCGATACGACCGATCCCCGCGGAATGCGGTCCAGGAGCGCGGCGTCGATGAGGTAGATCCCCGCGTTGATCGTGTTCGTCGTGATCTCCTCGGGCGTCGTCGGCTTCTCGCGGAACGCGCGGACGCGCCCGTCGCCCTCCGTCTCCACGAGCCCGAACGGGCGCGGATCCTCGACCGTCCTCAAATAGATGGTCGTGCGCGCCGTGCGCGCGACGTGAAACTGCGCCATCGCCGTGAGGTCCGCGTCGGTGATCACGTCGCCGTTCAGGACGACCACGGTGCCGTGCGCGAGGTCCGTGGCGTGGCGAAGGCCGCCTCCCGTGCCGAGCGGCTCGCGCTCGACGGCGTAGCGGAGCCGGACGCCGAAGGCGCTGCCGTCGCCGAGCGCGTTGCGCACGTCGTCCACGCGGTAGGAGCAAGCGAGGATGACGTCGCTCACCCCGTGGCGGCGGAGGAGTGCCAACTGGTAAGCGAGGAGGGGCCGGTTGAGGAGCGGCACGACGGGCTTGGCCCGGGTGAAGGTGAGCGGGCGCAGCCGCGTTCCCTCACCCCCGGCGAGAATGACGGCCTGCGCGCCTTCGAGGGGGCTTGGGGGTCCTCCAGCTGCGAGGCCCCCATGTTCGAGGGGGTTTACGGGGCGGGCGTCCAGCTCTCCGCCTCGCTGATCAGCATCACGGGGATGCCGTCGCGGATGGGATAGGCCTTCCGGCAGGCCGGGCAGATGATGCGCTGCTCTTCGAAGAGCAGATCGCCCTTGCAGGCGGGGCACACGAGGATCGCCTTCAGCTCGTCGTCGAGCATGCCGTCATCCTTTTCCGCTCATGAGCCGAGCTTCGCACGGAACCACTCGAGGGTGAGGCGCAGGCCGTCGTCGGTGTCGACGCGCGGCTCCCATGAGAGGAGCGTTCGCGCGCGCGTGATGTCCGGCTGGCGGACCTTCGGGTCATCCTCCGGCAGCGGACGGAACGCGATGCTGCTCGTGCTGCCCGCCAGACGGAGGATCCGCTTGGCCAGCTCGAGCAGGGTCATCT
>JBGOTH010000544.1:0-3043 GCA_041476345.1 Methylomirabilia bacterium | reverse complement strand
GCGGCCTCGAATGGGAGTAGGGAGCTTCTTCACCGGCAAGCTCGACGAAGCGATCGGCTGGGCGCGCAAGTACTCCATCTTCCAGTACCCCTTCGTGACGGCGTGCTGCGGCATGGAGTACATGGCGACCGCGTGCTCGCATTATGATGTTGATCGCTTCGGCGCTGGTCTGCCTCGCTTTTCGCCTCGTCAAGCCGATGTTCTTTTCGTGGTGGGAACCATTTCTCACAAAATGGCTCCTGTCTTGAAGCGCATCTACGACCAGATGACGGAGCCGAAGTGGGTGGTGGCGTTCGGCGTGTGCACGTGCACCGGCGGCTTCTACGACAACTACGCCACCGTGCAGGGGATCGACACCATCATCCCGGTCGACGTCTACATCCCGGGCTGTCCGCCGCGGCCCGAGTCCGTGCTCGACGGGCTGATGAAGCTGCAGGACAAGATCGTCGCGCAGGTGCAGAGGTACTAGTGGACGGCGGGGCCATTCTCGACGAGCTCCGCGCGCGTTTCGGCGGCGCCCTCGTCGAGACCCACGATCACTGCGGCGATCACACCGCGATCGTCGAGGGCCGCGCCGTCCGGGAGGTGCTGGCCTTCTGCCGCGACGCCCGCGCCCTCCAATTCGACATGCTCATGGATCTCACGGCGGTGGACTACTCGAAGTTCCCCGGCCGCGAGGACGGACCGCGCTTCGAGGTCGTCTACCACCTCTACTCGGTCGCGCACAACCATCGCGTGCGCGTGAAGGTGCGCGTGGACGAAGACCGTCCGGTGGTGGCGACGGCGGTGCCGCTGTGGCCGATCGCCAACTGGTTCGAGCGTGAAGTGTGGGACATGTTCGGCATCCGCTTCGAGGGGCATCCTGACCTGCGCCGCCTCCTCATGTACGAAGAGTTCGTCGGCCACCCGCTCCGCAAGGACTACCCGATCAACCGGCGCCAGCCGCTCATCGGGCCCGCGCACTGATGGCGGACACGACCGCGGCCGCGACCCCGCCCCCCCCCATCACGCGGGAGTTCATGCTCGGCGAAGGCGGGGGGACGGGCGGCGGCAGCCAGCCGATGCACCTCGGGCTGGGCCCGCAGCATCCCGCCATGCACGGGATCATCCGCATCAACACCGAGCTTTCCGGCGAGACGATCACGAAGGCCGACGTCGAGATCGGCTACCTCCACCGCGCCTTCGAGAAGGACTGTGAAGCCGGCAGCTGGAACAACGCCATCCCGTACACCGATCGCCTGAACTACGTGTCGCCGCTCATCAACAACTTCGGGTACGCGAACGCCGTCGAGAAGCTGCTCGGCATCGAGGTGACCGACCGCTGCAAGTACATCCGCACGATCATGGCGGAGATCTCGCGCGTGTGCGATCACCTCACGTGCGTGGGCGCCTCGTCGATGGAGCTCGGCGCCTTCACCGTCTTTCTCTACATGATCAAGGCCCGCGAGTTCCTGTGGGAGCTGGTGGAGGCCGTCACCGGCGCCAGGCTCACGATCTCCTACGGCCGCGTCGGCGGCGTGAAGGCGGACCTGCCCGACGGCTTCGCCGCGCAGGCCAAGAAAGCGTTCGCGGAGACGCGCGTCGTGCTCGCCGAGGTGCACCGGCTCCTCACCGGCAACCGCATCTTCATGGACCGCATGGTCGGCGTGGGCGTGTTGTCGCGCGAGGAGACGATCGCCTACGCGATCACGGGGCCGCTGCTGCGTGCCGCCGGCGTCGCCTACGACGTGCGCCGGGCGCAGCCGCACTGGGCGTACGACCGCGTGGACTGGGACGTCGTGACGCAGAAGGACGGGGACAACTACGCGCGCTACCTCGTGCGCATGGCGGAGATGGAGCAATCCATGCGCATCGCCGAGCAGGCGCTCGACTCGATTCCGGCCGGATTCGTGAACGTGGATCACCAGGGCCGTCCCATCGACCCCGCCTCGTACGTCGACCAGGGCAAGCAGGGGAAGACCGAAGGCCTGCTCCTGCTGCCGATCACGCTGTCACCGAATCTGCAGGGCCAGGGGCGCGACGCGCAGAAGCGCGTGAACGTCGGTGACAAGCGCGTGGTGCTGCCGCCCAAGGAGACGGCGTACGGCTCCATCGAAGGCCTGATGAACCACTTCATGCTGATCATGGAGGGGTTCGGCATCCGGCCGCCCGCGGGCGAGGCGTACTTCGCGACCGAAGGCGCCAACGGCGAGCTCGGGTTCTACGTCGTCTCCGACGGCGGGGACCGGCCCTATCGCGTGCGCTGCCGGCCGCCGTGCCTGCCGCCGCTGGCCGCCCTGCACCGCATGGTCGAGGGCGAGATGATCGCGGATCTGGTCCCGACGTTCGGCTCGGTGAACATGATCGGCGGCGAGCTGGACCGTTGAACGGCGAAAAGTCGGAGGTAGCCACGCGCTCGGAGTCCCGGCCACCCACGGTTGTGTTTTCCCAGCGGCAACTGGAAGAAGTGCGCAGATTGCAATCGCTCTATCCGGACAAGCGCGGCGCGCTGCTGCCGGTGCTCCACCTGGCGCAGGACACGTTCGGCTACGTCTCGCTCGAGGTCGAGGAATACGTGGCCTCGCTGTTCCTCCTGAGCCCCGCACACGTACACGAGGTCGTGACCTTCTACACGCTCTATTTTCGAGAGCCGAAGGGCCGGCACGTGGTCGCCGTGTGCCACAACCTCTCCTGCTACCTCGCGGGTGCGCGGCCGATCCTCGCCCACATCGAGGCGCGGCTCGGGATCGAAGCGGGACAGACGACGGACGACGGCCGCATCACGCTGCAGTCCGTCGAGTGCCTCTGTGCGTGCGAGGCTGCGCCGATGATGCAGGTCGACGATCGCTACGAGCTCGACCTCACGCCGGACAAGGTCGACCGCATCCTCGAGGGGCTCCGGTGAGCGAGAAGATCCTCACGCGGAACTTCGACCGCCCGGGCGGGCACTCGCTCGCCGTCTACCGCGAGACGGGCGGCTACGCGGCGTTGGTGAAGGCGCGCTCGATGGAGCCGGCCGCGATCGTCGACGAGATCAAGAAGTCGAACCTCCGCGGTCTCGGCG
>JBGOTH010000543.1:0-3047 GCA_041476345.1 Methylomirabilia bacterium | reverse complement strand
GCGCTCTTCAAGTCGGAGATCGAGAAGCGGGGGCGCACGTTCGATCCGATGAGCGTCGGGGTCACGCGTTCCATCAACGTGGTGAATACCCCCGCCGAGCTGCGGAAGGCGTTCGAGAACCGTATCGCGGCGCGCCGGCGCCTCGATGCGCTGACGGTGCGTCCGGACGGAATGAACGCCAAGCGCGTGATCTCGGACGAGGCGATCCGCGCGGGCGCGCTCTACGGCACGCCCGACGAGATCGCCGTCAAGCTCGAGGCGCTGCGCGCCGCCGGCGCTGCGTACGTGTTGCTCAACAGCGCGGGCGGCCCGGCGTCGCTGCGTCGCTTCGCGCACGAGGTGCGGCCGGCGTTCGCCGACGAGTCGATGCTCGCAACCGGAGGAATCAGATCATGATCACGAAGTTCGGCAGTCTCTACGCGGGTCACGTCGATCTCGACGACGAGGGGCTGGACGGCACCCCGGCGAACGACCGGTGGCTTCCCGACGAGCGTCTGGCGACGGTGTTTCCGAAGAGCGAGGCCATCGCGAAGCTGATGGACCGGACCGGCTACGACACCCTCTGGCTGGCCGAGCACCACTTCCAGCGTGAAGGCTACGAATGCATCCCGAACGTCCTGCTGCTGGCGCTGCACCTCTGCCACCTCACGAGGAACATCAAGATCGGCTGCGGCTTCAACATCGCGCCGATGTGGCACCCGCTCCGCGTGGCCGAGGACTACGCCACCGTCGACCGGCTGACCGGCGGCCGGGTCATCTTCGGCGTCGGGCGCGGCTACCACACGCGCGAGGTCGAGACCTTCGGCGCGCCGCTGCTCGATCAGGCCGCGAACCGCGAGCTGTTCGAGGAGCAGGTCGACATCATCTTCAAGTCGTTCAACGAGCGCGCCGTCTCGCACCAGGGCAAGTACTACACACTCCCGCCCCAGGTGCCCTACCGGGGCTACGAGCTGAAGGAGATCACGCTGGTGCCGCGCCCGAAGACGCTGCCCGTCGAGTGCTGGCAGCCGGTGGTCAGCGCGAGCACGCGCGCGCTCGACTTCATGGCCAAGCACAACATCAAGGGCGTCATCGGCGGCGGCGCGGCGCAGGGCGGCGCCAACGAAAAGGTCGTGCACGCGTTCCGTGAGGCGCGTGCCCGCGCCGGGCGCGAGACCGAGCTGGGCGGCGATCTCTGCTTCGGCTACTCGTTCCACATCGCCGACAGCGTCGAGCAAGGCATCAAGGAGGCGACGCCGTTCTTCGAGGAGAACATCAAGATGTTCGCGCCGCTCGGCTTCGTGCCGGGTCTGACGCCCGAGCAGATCGACGCGACGGCCGACCCCAAGCGTGCGCGCCAGGCCAACCTGCCGACGCTGCGTCACGCGATCAAGGCGGGCACGTGGCTCATCGGCCCGCCGGAGCTGATCACCGAGCAGCTCATGGAGATCCAGCACAAGTACCCGGGCCTGGACGTCGTCAACGTCGGTCAGCCTGTCGGCACGCCCGAGGCGGTGATCCTGGAACAGCTCGAGCGCTTCTCGAAACAAGTGATGCCGGCGTTCAAGAAGAAGTCATGAGTATGCGCATCGGCATCATCGGGGTCGGCGCGATCGGCAGCGTGGTGGGCGGGATGCTGACCAAGGCCGGTCACGACGTCACGTTGATCGACCAGTGGCCGGATCACGTCGAGGCGATGAAGAAGGTCGGGCTGCGGCTCTCGGGCTCCTGTGGCGAACATCTGATCCCCGTGCGCGCGCTCCTGATCCACGAGCTCCAGTCGGTGGCGGAGCCGTTCGACGCCGTCTTCATCTCCGTGAAGTCCTACGACACGGAGTGGGCGGTGGCGCTCGGACTCCAGTACTTGAAGAAGCCCGACGGCGTCATCGTCGATTTCCAGAACGGCATCAACGACGAGCGCGTGGCCGTCGTGGCCGGACGCGAGCGGTGCCTCGGATGCGTCATCACCATCGGCGCCGGCATGTACGAGGCGGGGCACGCCATCCGCACCGACCACACCCAGATCGGTTTCAAGATCGGCGAGCACGACGGCAAAATCACCGAGCGCGCCGAGCGGATCGCGAAAATCATGTGCGACGTGGCGCCAAGCAAGGTGACGACCAATCTCTGGGGCGAGCGATGGTCGAAGCTCTCCGTGAACTGCATGGCCAACGGCCTCGCCGGCCTCTCGGGCCTCGGCTCGGCCGAGGTCCGCACGAAGGACGGCGTCCGCCGCGTGGCGATTCATCTCGCCGCCGAAGCCATCAAAGTCGGGCGCGCGCGCGGTCACGAGGTGGAGCCGATCTGGGGGATCGCCGCGCAGCGCTTCGTCGACGCGGCCGAGGGGCGCGCGATGGCGGATGTTGAGCGCGACATGGCGGAGCGCGCGAAGGAGCTGGCGGGCGGCCGGCCGTCGCTGCTCCAGGACGTCATGCGCGGGCGCCGCACCGAGGTGCAGTACCTGAACGGCTACGTCTCCGAGCAGGGCCGCCAGGTCGGGATCCCCACCCCGTTCAACGACAAGATCGTGGAGCTGATCACGCGCGTTCCGCCGGGCACGCTCAAGCCCGATCCGAAGAACCTCGAGCCGCTGGTCGCGATGCTGCCGAAGTAGGAGAGGACGTCCCGGCCGCGCCTCGCGTGAGGGCGCGAACCGGGTCCCTCTGCCGGCACTGGTCGGGGCCGCTTACGCGGTGTCATTCCGTCGCGGCGAGCGCCATCATCACATTCATCCCGGCGACGAGGCGCCAGATACGTGCTCACCCATAGGACACAAACGATCAGTATCGGTCGTTGCGGGTCGTGTAACACGAGCCTATTCTCGTCTCATGAAATGGGGCGTCAGGTTCAAGTTCCTTTGTCGCGCCCAGCGTTAATTGGGAGGAACGAGATAAGCAGCGTCGTGACTGACGCGCGGCGACGCCGCGAGGAGACACTATTGATCAAATGCAAGCCATGCTGCAGCGGATAGTCTCGATCAGGAACGTCGGGCGATTCAGGCGTTGCGCCGCGGTCGGCGACGTCACGTTCCGGCGGTTTACCCTGATATTCGCGGAGAACGGGCGCGG
>JBGOTH010000542.1:0-3049 GCA_041476345.1 Methylomirabilia bacterium | reverse complement strand
GGACGACGGCGATCTTGTCGGGGAACACGTACGCGCTCCGCCGAAGGAACGCGACGGGCGTCAGCTCCGTCCGAAACGGATCGCGCTCCTTCGAGATGCGCGGGACTTTCTTCGGCGTCACGGCCATCAGTATACCGGCTGGCGGCGGCGCTACGGTGCGGGACTCAGGACGTAGAACGTGCCGGTGGCCAGCGCGAGACGCGTGGCGCCCGAGCTCACCTCGCTCTGCAACACCGCGATGCGTCCCCCCTGGCTCACCACCCACGCCTCGGCGCGCACGTCACCTTGGGTCGCCGGCGCGACGTAGTTGATCTTGATCTCGAGCGTCGTGCAGCGCCGGCCTCCCTCGAGGACGGAGGTGAGAGCGCCGCCCATGGCGTAGTCGACGAGCGTGTAGAGCACGCCGCCGTGCACCACGCCGTACGGGTTGCGGTGGACGTCGGCGATCGTCATGCCCCACGCGCAGCGTCCCTCGCCCATCGAGAGCGGACGAAGGCCGAGCACGCGGGCCAGCTCGAACTGCGCGGGTGGCGTGCCGCTCATCCGCGCGCGGCGCGGGAGACGCGGTCGGTTTTCGCGGGCTCGAACGCTCCCGCGCGCGCTTGCGCCCAGAGCACGCGCCAGGCGCCCCGCGTGGCCAGCAACCAGTACGTCTGGCAGCGGAAGATGCCGGAGAACTTCGCCTTGAGCGTCGTCCGCGCGACGTCGACGGGCCGCGGATAGTACGGCGCGAGACTTTCGATCAGATCCTGGGTGACGATGCCGCCGACCCAGATCGTGAGCCCCAGCGAGATCGACGGGAACGCGATCCCGAGCACGAACCACACGGGCTCGTGCGAGAACCGGTACGCGAGGTGCCAGCCGAGGAACCCGACCACGGGATAGATCGCGGCGGCGATCGGCCACTCGACGACCTTGTTGCCGATGTGGCGCGCGAGCTGGGCGAAGTTGTACGCCGTCGGCCGCGCGCGGCGTTCCCGCCGTAGGACGCTCACGTCGTCGAGCACGCCTTTGTACCAGCGCGCGTTCTGCCGAACCATGCCGTCCGTCGTCTCCGGCAGATCGTTCAGCTCGAGCAGCGGCAGCGCTCGCATCATCACGCCCCGCGCGCCCAAGACGTAGCCGAGCGTCGAGTCTTCCGTGGCCCCCGACGTGGGGAAGAGCCCGAGGTCTTGCAGGGTGTCGAGGCGCACGAACGTGTTGTGGCCGAGACAGATCTGCGAGCGCCGGAAGCACAGATCGAAGAGCGGCCGCGCGACCCGCGCGACCCGCGGGAGCCGCGCGGCGAGGCGCCCGAACCACGCCACGCGGCGGGCCTCGTTGATGAGCCGCGCGATCGACACGCGAATGAAGATCGACGACTGCTGGATGGCGCAGGTGCGCCCGCGCACGTCGAGCCGCGCGAAGTTCGCGAGCGACAGCGTCACGCCCTGGTAGGCGAGGCTGCCGCCGGTCGTCATCACGTCGTTCGCCAGCCAGCGGTAGATGTGGCGGTCGGGAATGGAGTCGGCGTCACTGCATCCCACGTACACGCGCGCGGGGTCGTGCGCGCCGAGCAAGAGCCGCAGATGCTCGGGCCGGAGCGCCCAATTGAGCTGTTGCGCCTTGCGGCCCGGGCCCGGCAGCGCGACGACGGAGAGCATCTTCTGATAGAGGGGCGGCAGCTCGTCACGGAAGCGCCGCACCACCTCGCCGGTCGAGATCCCCATCGCGGGATGCGGTGCCCGCTCCTCCTCCTCTTTCACCGCGACGACGACGTGGAGCTTGCCGTGCGGGTAGCGCGAGTCGAGCAGCGCCTTCAGCGTCCCCGCGATCTCCGGCTCCTGAAACGCCGGCACGAGATGGACGAACACGGGGGCGCGTGCGTCACGCTCCAGGGCCGCTTCGTCGGGGAGCGCGTCGAGCGACTCGTAGGTCTCCTCGAGCAGGCGACAGGTCGTGAGCATCCCCTTCCAGTCGAGGAGGAGCTTGAACGCCGCGCGGCCGTTCACGACGAGCGTCACGAAGAAGAGGACCGCCCAGTACCACTCGATCATCGGGGCTTGGCGGCGGGAAACTTGAGGACCGTCTCCCCTTCGCGGACGTAGCCGAGGTCTTCGCGCGCGAGCTTTTCGATGTACGCGGGGTCGTGGCGGAGCTTGTCGATGGTGACGGTCAGCTTCTCGGTCTGCGTGCGCAGCGCGGACAGGTCACGCTCGAGATTCCGGATCTCCTGCTGCATCGCCCGCACCCGGATGATGCCGCTGCCCCCGTAGACGGCGAGACCACCGGCCGCCACCAGCCCGAGAGCCAGACCCAGTAGCCGGCGATTCACCGCGCCAGGCGTGTGTAGAGGGCGCGTCCCGGCCAGGAGGCCGCGTGCCCCAGCTCCTCCTCGATGCGCAGGAGCTGATTGTACTTGGCCGTGCGCTCGCCGCGCGACACCGAGCCCGTCTTGATCTGCCCCGCGTTGACCGCGACCGCGAGATCGGCCACGAACGTGTCCTCGGTCTCGCCGGAGCGATGAGAGATGACGGTGCCGTACCCGGCGCGCTTGGCGATCTCGATCGCCTCCAGCGTTTCGGTCAACGTGCCGACCTGGTTGACCTTGATCAGGACGGCGTTGGCGAGACCTTGGCGGATGCCCTGCTGGATCACCGCGGGGTTCGTGACGAAGAGATCGTCACCGACGAGCTGACATTTGGCGCCGAGCTTCCTCGTCATGATGCCCCAGCCGGGACGATCGTCCTCGCCGAGACCGTCCTCGATGGACACGAGCGGATAGCGCGCGATGAGCTCTTCGTAGATCGCGATCATCTCGTCGCTCGTCTTCCGCTCGCCCGCGCGCCGCAGGTGGTAGCGCCCGTTGTCTTCGGCGAACTCGCTCGCCGCGGGGTCGAGCGCCAGGAAGACGTCTTCGCCGGGGCGATAGCCCGCGCGCTCGATGGCCCCCATGAGGAGGTCGAGCGCTTCCATGTTCGAGCGGATGTCGGGCGCGAATCCCCCCTCGTCACCCACGCCCGTCGCGAGCCGCTTCTCCTTCAACGTGTCCTTGAGCGCGTGGAAGATC
>JBGOTH010000541.1:0-3051 GCA_041476345.1 Methylomirabilia bacterium | reverse complement strand
TTCGGGAAGCCGTACGATCGCTATGAAGGAGACGAGCTCTGATGAGAGCCTACGTGGCCGTGTTCGTAAGCGTGTTCCTGGCCGAGATGGGCGACAAGACCCAGCTCGCCACTCTGCTCTTCGCGGCGAATCCCGCCACGAGCCGGCTCGGCGTGCTCGTCGCAGCCGCGGGGGCGCTGTGCGTCTCGACAGCGCTCGCCGTCCTCGCGGGCGGATGGGCCGGGACATGGATCCCCGTACGACAGCTTCGTCTCGTCACGGGCGTCGGCTTCGTGGGAATCGGGCTCCGGCTACTGCTGGCCCGCGGCTGACCGGCGATGCCACTCGACGAGGCCGAACGCGCGCTCGGGGGCGGCTTACGCCTGCGTCTCATCCGACCCGACGACGAGCCGCGACTGGTCGCTCTCTACGATCGACTCAGCCAGCACACCGCCTATCAGCGGTTCTTCTCGCTGATGAAGCGGCTGCCGCCGGACTGGGCGCACTTCCTCGCCAACGTCGACTACCAGACGCGGCTGGCCCTGGTCATCGAACGCGACGATGCCGGCGCTCCGGCGCTGATCGCGGTGGCCCGCTACGAGCGCACCGCCGACCCGGACGTGGCGGAAGTCGCGCTCGTGGTACAGGACGGATGGCAGGGCCAAGGCCTCGGGCGTCTCCTGCTGCGCGAGCTGCTGGCCGCCGCCGGCGCGCGCGGCATTCGCCGCTTTCGCGCGTATGTGCTCGCCGACAACTCCCGTATGCTTCGGCTCCTCCACCGCGATACACGCATCCTCGAGCGGCACGTTGAATCGGGCGTGGCCGAGGTGCTCTTCGAGCGAGGCCGGGAGCGTGCCGGCGACATCGGCAGCCGAGGTGATGGCGGTGAGCCAGGGTAGGCGACGCTCAGGTGCCCGTCGGCGGGCGCACGACCAGCACCGGGCATTTCGCATGGCGAAGCACCGACGCCGACACACTACCGAGCAGCAGGCGGGTGATGGCACCGGCACCGCGCGTGCCCACGACGACGAGGTCGCTCTCATACCGCTCGGCGTCCTGCACGATCCGGTCGGCCGGCACACCACTCGGAATCACGGTCTCGACGGCCGCGACCTTTCCGCGGACCGTCTGCGCCGCCGCCCCGAGCTCCTTCTCGAGCGCGGCGCGCCGTTCCGGCTCGGCCACGCCGACCAGCCGCAGCCGTAGGCGAGTGGCGAGCGGCAGGTCGGCGATCCACGCCAGGGCGCGGCGAGCGTGCTCCGAGCCGTCGAGCGCAACCGTCACGCTCCGCACGTCGCGGGGCGACCCTTTGCAGACGAGCACGGGACACGACGCATCCCGCGCGACCCCGAGGGACACACTCCCGAGCAGGAACTCCGTGATCGGGCCGAGCCCGCGGGCTCCGAGGACGATGAGGTTCGCGCCCCAGCTCCTGGCCGACGCGGAGATCTCTTCCCGCGCGTCGCCTTCCACGACGCGGCCGATCGCCGATCGCCCGCTCAGGAGCTCCGCGGCCGTGTCGTCCGCGAGTCGACGCGCCTCGGCGATCAGCGCCGCCCGCAGATCGATGGCCATGTCCGGGACGCCGGGCACGAGTGGCGGCTCGACGACGGTGATCACCATGACCTCGCGATCGGGCGACAACGGGAGATGGTGGAGCCATTTCGTCGCGGTCTTCGCGTCATCCGACCCGTCGGTCGCCACCAGCACGCGCATGGCTCACCGTCCCGTTGCCGGCGCGATCGGCGCCGAATCTTCGAGGACGCGCACCGCCGCGGACACCACCGTGTGCCGAACGCCGCCATCGTCGTCCACCACGAGAAAGCCCCGCGCGTCGACGCCGGCCACCCGGCCCACGAAGCGGCGCTCGATGTCCTGCACGGCGACGCGCCGGCCGGTCAGCACATCACGCTTGCGCCATGCGGACAGGATCATCTCCGGGCCGGATGTCGCGTAGAGCCCCACCCACTTCTCGAACTGGTTCAGGAATCCCGCCGCCAGCGCATTGCGATCGATCGGACGCCCGTGCGCCTCGCGGAGCGCGGTGGCGTCGGCGGCCGCGGGTCCCAGGGCCGCCTCGAGCTCCGCGTGCCGGATGTTCACGTTGATCCCGACGCCGACCACGACGTAGGTCACGCGATCACCCGTAATCCCCACGTCGAGCCGCGCGCCGGCCACCTTGCGCCCACCGATCACGATGTCGTTCGGCCACTTCACGGCGGCGGGAATGTCGAACGCCCAGACGGCTTCCGTGAGCGCGAGCGAAGCGATGAACGAGAAGATCGGCACCGCGGACGGCTCGATCCGGGGGCGGAGCAGCACCGAGGCATGGAGGTTCACACCCGGCGGCGAGAACCACACGGTGTCGAAGCGGCCCCGCCCCTCCCGCTGCGCCTCCGCGAGGACGACCGTCCCTTCCCCGGCCCCCGCGTCGGCGAGATCACGCAGCACGGCGTTGGTCGACGTGACATCGGCGAAGACGTACACGTGCGTCCCGATCACCGTCGTGACGAGCCTGCGCCGGATGGCCGTGACGTCCAACCCGTCGAGCGCGACGGCGCCGCGCTTCACTACCGGCACGACGCCGTCCCGGAAGGCGCGACCACCGGCGCCTCACTGTCGCGAAGCAGCAGGATCGGTGTGGTCGTCCCGCGGAGCACCGATTCCGCCACGCTGCCCAGCACGAGCCGGCCGAGCCCGCTGCGTCCGTGACTCATCATGACGATGAGGTCGACGTGGTTGAACGCCGCCGCGTCGATGATCGCGGGCGCGGCGTCGCCGTACCACACGGAGGTCCGGACGTCCTTCGCGCCGAGGGCTCGCATCCGCGTCGCCACGACGGCCAGATATGCTTCGGCCTCCGCGATCACCCGCACCTGCGCATCGACCAGGTCGCCGCCGGTGAACACCGCGGTGTGCGTGGCACGCACCAGGAGCAGCCGCGCGTTGCCTTCGCCCGCCAGCTCGGCGGCACGCGGCAAGGCCCCTTCAGCGAGCGTCGAGCCGTCGAGCGGCACCAGGATCGTCTCCACCTTCATCACACGCCTCCCCTTCGGCCGTCAGGCCGGTTCG
>JBGOTH010000540.1:0-3055 GCA_041476345.1 Methylomirabilia bacterium | reverse complement strand
CGAGACCGATCGGCGGAAGCGCGAGGCCCTGCTGCATCAGATCCAACAGATCGTCCACGACCGAGTGAGGGTCGCGCCCATCTGGGACTACACGTGGCCGAGCGGTGTCGGACCACGCGTCGCGGAGCCGGCGCTGATGCTGATCAATCCGTACCCGTGGTCGGCGCCCCTCGAAGACGTCAAGCTGAAGAAGTGACCACGATGCGCATCGCGAGCGTCGAGGCGATCCCGCTCTCGATTCCTCTGACGAAGAACTTCGGCGGGAGCACCTACAACGTGCTCACGCGCTGCACGGTCGTCGCGTCGAGCCCGGGCTTCGGCGTGATCCTCGACGAGACGCTGGTGAAGAAGTATGCGGCGTAGCGAAGACCGCATCCTCACCACGCACGTGGGCAGCATCCCGCGGCCGCCCGCATTGCGCGATCTGCTCGTGCGCCAGGACCACGGCGAAGCGATCGACGCGGGCGCGCTCGAACGCGAGGCCGAGGCGGCCGTGCGCCACGTCGTCCGGCGGCAGCTCGAGGCCGGAATCGACGTCGGCAACGACGGCGAGCAGCCGCGGCAGGGCTTCTCCACCTACGTGGTAGACCGCATGCAAGGCTTCGGCGGTGAGAGCACGCGACCGCTCGCCCGCGACCTCGCGGACTTTCCCGACTTCGCGGAGATGCTCGCGCGCCGGCGGCAGGGCGCGGCGCGGATCGGCGACGCTCCCCAGTGCGTCGCCGACGTGAAGTACACGGACCTCGGCCCCGCCGCGCGCGAGTGCGATCTCTTCATGCGCGCCACGGACGCCTCGCCGAAGAAGTTCGTGGAGCGCTTCATGACGGCGGCGTCGCCGGGCGTGATGGCGACGATCCTGCTGGACGCGCACTACGGCTCGCACGAGCGCTACGTGATGGCCCTGTCCCGCGAGATCCAGAACGAGTACGAGCTGATCCACGCCAAAGGCCTCGTGCTGCAGGTCGACTGCCCGGATCTCGCCATGGAGCGCGTCCGCTTCTTCCAGCACGACCCGATCGAGCGCTTCCAGGAGATGGTGGCGCTCCACGTCGAGGCCATCAACCGTGCGACGGTGAACATCCCCGCCGATCGCATCCGCCTCCACGTGTGCTGGGGGAACTACGACGGCCCGCACACGCACGACGTGCCGCTGGAGGACATCCTGCCGATCCTCTACCGCGCGCGGGTCGGCGCGCTGTCACTGCCGCTGGCGAATCCCCGCCACCAGCACGAGTACAAGGTCCTCAAGCGGCATCCCCTGCCGGACGGGATGCTATTCCTCCCGGGGGTGATCGACAGCACGACGAACTACGTCGAGCATCCGGAAGTGGTCGCCGACCGCGTGGCCCAGGCGGTGGACGCCGTCGGCGACCGAACCCGCGTGATCGCGTCCACGGATTGCGGCTTCGGGACGTTCGCGGGCTCGGAGAACGTGGCTCCCAGCGTGGTGTGGGCGAAGCTCCGTGCGCTCAGCGAGGGCGCCGCGCTCGCCTCGAGGAGGCTCTGGTGAAAGTCGCGACGTGGCGCGGCGCGGATCGGTTCACGGTCGACGAGGCACCCGACCCTCAGGCCTCACCCAAATGGGTGGTGGTCGACGTGCATGCGGCGGGAATCTGCGGGACGGACATCCATGCGACGCAGGGACTCTTCCCGTGGACGCCGCCGCTCGTGATGGGCCACGAATACACGGGGGTGATCCGTGAGGTGGGCCGTGGCGTGGAGAAGCGCCTCGTCGGCAAAGCGGTCGCGTGCGAGCCGTCGTACGGCTGCGGCCGGTGCCCGGAGTGCGCGGCAGGACGCATCAGCCAGTGCCCGGGTGCGACGCGCGTCGGCGGGTTCGCGGAACGCGTGGCGCTACCTCTGCACTGCGTGCACGCGCTGCCGAAGGGCCTCGACCCGGTCACCGCCGCGATGACGGAGCCGGCGGCCTGCTGTCTCTCCGGCCTCGAGCAATTCACGATGCCCAAGAACGCCACGGTCGTGGTGATGGGCGGCGGCATCATGGGATTGCTCACGATGGCGATCGCGAAGCATCGCGGCGCGAAGCGCCTCGTGCTCTCGGACCCGATCGCGGAGCGGCGCGAGGCCGCGCGCAAGCTCGGCGCCCAGGTCGTCGTCGATCCCACGCGCGAGAGCCTGCGCGATCGCGTGATGGCGCTCACGAAAGGCCGCGGCGCGGATGTGATGTGCGAAGCCGTCGGGAAGCCGGAGCTGGTCGCCGAGGCGCTGGCCCTGACGAAGCCGACCGGTCACGTGCAGCTCGTCGGCGTGAATCCGAAGGGCAGCCGGCTCCCGCTCGATCTGTTCGACGTGCACTACCGCGAGATCACGATCGGCGGCGCCTTCGGGCGCGGCACCGCGTTCCGCCGCGCCCTCGCGTTGATGCCGAAGCTCGGCCTGAAGCGGTTGATCACCGGGCGCTTCCCGCTCGAGAAGGTCGGCGACGCGTTCGCGCACGCGACGGCCGCGCGCGGCGCGAAGACGGTGATCATGCCGAGCATGGCATCGCGCTCCGACGAGCCTTTGCGCTGATGGAGCAACTTCTCTCGCGCGATCACGAACATCGGTAGGGTCTCAGTTCGACCTGTCTCAGTTCGACCGCGCCTAGGACCAAGGTCCCATATCGGCTCCGCAGCGATGGTGTACGGTGCCCGTCATGGTCGTCCATGGCTAAGGGAAAGGACGCGACGAGGACGATCTCGCGCAAGCAGGCAGAAGAGGTGCTGCTGAAAGCGGGAGCCCTGCAGCGCGCGATTTTCAACAGCGCCAACTTCTCGAGCATCGCCACCGACGCGAAGGGCGTCATCCAGATCTTCAACGTCGGCGCCGAGCGGATGCTGGGCTACACGGCCGCCGAAGTGATGAACACGATCACGCCGGCCGATATTTCCGACCCTCAAGAATTGATCGCGCGCGCCAAAGCGCTCAGCGTCGAGCTCGGCACCCCGATCACCCCGGGCTTCGAGGCCCTGGTGTTCAAGGCCTCGCGCGGCATCGAAGACATCTACGAGCTGACCTACCTTCGCAAGGATGGCAGCCGGTTCCCGGCGGTGGT
>JBGOTH010000539.1:0-3057 GCA_041476345.1 Methylomirabilia bacterium | reverse complement strand
GCAGCGACTGCAGTCTCTTATCCAGCGCCTGTTTTAACGTATCGACCGAAGGCTGATCGGCCGCAAACGCGAGCGTAGTCAGAACGAGCAGCATCGCTGGGAGCCAGCGCAGACCGTTTAGTTTCATCATTTTGTTCCCACCTTGCTGTTTTGAAGGAAATTAGACCTTGCGCGCCTGCTGCGTCTCAGCTCCGCCCCTTGTTCACGAACTTCTGCGCGCGCTTGCCCGTGTCCACTTCCGTCGTGTAGACGTTGCCCTTCGAGTCGACCGCGATGTTGTGGATCCAGTGGAACTGGCCCGCGCCGCGGCCGTTGCGGCCGAAGCTGCCAAGCACGCGGCCCGTGTCGCGCAGGAGGTTCCACACCACGTTGTTCTCGCCGTCGGCGGCGTGGATGAACGTCTGCGCGCTGTCGGGAGACAGATCGGCGTCCCACATCGAGCCGTTGCCCCTCGTGGCTGGCGCCACCACGAACTCCTTCACGAACGTGCCGTCCTTCTTGAATACCTGGATGCGGTTGTGCGCGCGGTCGCACACGTAGAGCAGGCCGTCGCGCGCGAGGCGCACGCAGTGCACCGGGTTGCCGAAGCCCTTCACGCTCTTGTCACCCGGCGGCCGGCCGAAGGCGCCCCAGTGCCGCTTGTACGCGCCCGTCTGCGCGTCGAAGACGATCACGCGATGGTTGCCGTAGCCGTCTGCGACAAACAGCTCGTTCGTCTGCGGGTCGACGACCACGTTCGCAGGGCGGTGGAGGTGCTTCGTGTCGGCGTCGTCGCCGATCACGTTCGGCGCGCCGATCGTCAGCAGGTGCTTGCCCGCCGTCGTGAACTTGATGACCATCCCGTCCTTCGGCCCGTTGCCGGCGATCCACACGTTGTCCTGGTGATCCACGTAGATGCCGTGCTCGTTCGTCGGCCACGGATAGTTGTGCCCCGCGCCGCCCCACGACTGCAGCAGGTTCCCCTCGGCGTCGAACTGCAGCACCGGCGGTGCCGGCGCGCAGCACGTCGAGCGAGGCGGCGTCAGCGTCGCGCCTTTCTCGTCGTCGGTGAGCGTCCTGGGACGCTGCACCACCCAGATGTTGTCCTGCCGATCGACGGCGACGCCGGCCGCCTGGCCCATGAGCCAGCGATTCGGCAACGGCTTCGGCCACACGGGATCCACTTCGAACTGCGGCGGCTTCACCGGCGTGTCGGCCGCGATCGTGTTGACCGTCATGAACGCGGCCGTTGCGACGGACGCGAGGCCCAGGGTGGCGATCGCGAGCAGGATCGCGACGCCTCGTCGCTTCACCGAAGAATGCCTTTCCACTCGTAGAGCACGTCGGGCGCGCCTTCCTCGTTGCCGGTGCCGTCGCCGAACGCGATGGCCTTGAAGCCGTGCTTCTCGTAGAACTCACGCGCCGGCTCGTTCGCCTCGAACGTATAGAGGCGGAGCCCGCCGGGTCGCTGTCGTTTCGCGTGCGCGAGGAGGCGTGTGCCGATGCCCTGCCGCTGGAATGTCGGCCGAACGTAGAGGTGATCGAGCGAGTCGCCGCGCAGCACCATCATCGCGGTGATGGCGCCCGTGGCTTCCGCCACCCAGACTTCCTGCTCGACGAGGACGATGGATGCGAACCACTCGCGCGTGGCGTCGTCGCTGTGCACCATGCGCGGGATGAGCACGCCGGCGTGCTTCCGGCTCCTGACGTAGACGTCCGCGACGACGGCCGCGTCGTCCACGGTGGCGCGCCGAATGGTCAGCGCAGGCTCTGACGCGCCAGGTCGAGCACGCGATGCGCCATCGTCGCGAGCATCTCCCAGGCCGCCTCGTGATTCTTCGTCGCCAGGATGTCTTCGCTGACGCTCGTGTCGAGCAGCACGTAGCTCGCGCCCATCTGGAGCAGCGCTGCCATGTCGCGCCGCACCTGGTCGACGGTACCGTGGCCCATGACGCGCGTGTCGTCCGGCATCGGCGTCTCGGTAAGGCAGAGCCGCATGCGCGGACAGAACGCGGGGACGGGGCGCTTCGCGTCGTCCGCCATCTTGCGCAGGCGCGGCAGCGCCTCGCGGAGGAACGATTCCTTCACGCGGATCGGATGCCACGCATCGCCATGCACGACCGCGCGCTTCATCGCCGCGTCGCTGCCGCCGCCCACCCAGATCGGCGGCGTGCGGATCGGCCGCGGTGTCGTGTCGACGTCCCGGAACTTGACGAAGCGCCCGTCGAACGACGCGACGTCGTGCGTCCAGCACGTCTTGATCGCTTCGAGGTACTCGTTCGTCATCGCGCCGCGCTTCTCGAACGGAACACCGAGCGCTTCGAATTCCTGCTTCGCCCAGCCGACGCCGACGCCGAAGATGAAGCGCCCGCCGCACAGGCGGTCGATCTGCGCGGTCATGCGCGCGGTCTCGAGGGGATGACGGTAGGGGACGATGATCACCGTCGTGCCGAGCTCGACTTGCAGCACTTTCGCGCCGAGCCAGCCGAGAGTGACGAACGGCTCCCAGAACGGCGCGGGATAGCGAGCGCTCACATCCGGCGTGATGGCGATGTGATCGGACGTCATCACGAGGTGATAGCCGAGCGCCTCCGCGACGCGCGTCCAGCGCAGCATAGTGTCCTCGGAAGCGCCGGGCCCGAAGTTGATGAGGTTGATCCCGATTTTCATAGGGCACGAGCCTATCACTCGCCGTATCATCACGCGCAGCTGTAGGAGTTGCTCCCAGTCCTCGCCGCGACGACCGCGCATTCGCTCAGTCGTACTCGTCATGGCGGCGGAACCACGGCCCGGTCTCGTTGCGTCCCTTCGGCGCTCGGTCGAGCCACTGGTACATGCCCCAGAGGCCGTCCAGTCCGCGCACATAGGTGGAATAGGTGTGGTAGACGACGCCGTCCTCAAGCACGAACGCGCTCATGCCCGGCCTATCGCGCGCGTACGTGGGCGCGTCGGTTCCGCACATGGCCGCGAACTGGGCGACGGGCTCCGGGACCGGTGTCATGTCCAAAGCGTGGCCGCCGCGCTGGTAGTTGTAATCGACGGACCCCGTGCGCTGTTGCTCCTCGGTGAACGAGACGT
>JBGOTH010000538.1:0-3064 GCA_041476345.1 Methylomirabilia bacterium | reverse complement strand
GGTGATCGACATCAACCCGCCCATGCCCTGCGCGATCTGGTCGACGCCCGGGCGATCGCGATACGGTCCGCTCTGCCCGAAGCCGGAGATGCTCGCGTAGATCAAGCGGGGGTTGAGCGGGCGCAGGGTTTCGTAGTCGATCCCGAGACGCTTCTTCACGCCGGGGCGATAGTTCTCGACGACGACGTCCGCCTTCTCCGCGAGCTTCTTGAAAATCGCGACGCCGTCCGGCGCGCGGAGGTTCAGCGTCATGCTCCGCTTGTTGCGGTGCAGGTTCTGGAAGTCGAACCCGTGGCGATTGCCGCCCATGCCGTCGCCCGCGCGCCCGCCGGGCATCTCGATCTTGACGGCGTGGGCGCCCCAGTCGACGAGCTGGCGCACGCACGTGGGCCCCGCGCGCGCGCGTGTGAGGTCGAGCACGTTGAAGCGCGCGAGGGGGAGAGAGCCGTTGGTTTCCATCAAGCCACTCCTTCTTCGATGGCGGGTGCGCGCGACGCGTCCGGCGTCGTGCCCGCGGCGGAGATCGTGTCCAACCTGATGCGGCGCATGAACGGCAAGAATAGCGGAACGACGGCGAACATCAACGCGAGCAGCCAGAAATCGTCCGCGAAGGCGAGGATCTGGGCCTGCGTCACGGTTTCTCGATAGAGCATGGCCAGCGCGCGCCGCTGCGCGGTGAACGCGTCGCTCCCCTGGGCCGCGAAGTGGCTCGCCCACTGCGCCAGGCGGGACCGCGTTTCCGCGTCGAAGGCCGTGATGTGGCCCACGAGCGTGGCCTGGTGGATCTGGCTGCGCTGCGCGAGCAGCGTCGTGACGGTCGCGATGCCGACGCTGCCGCCCACGTTCCGCATCATGCCGTAGAGCGCTGTCGCGTTGACGAGCTTGTCGCGCCGCACGGTGGCGAGCGTCATGGTGGAGAGCGGCACGAAGATGAAGCCGACCGCGAACCCCTGGATGAAGCGCGGGAGCGCGAGCGACCAGTAGTCCATCCCCGGGGTCAGGAAGGTCATCATGTACAGACTGGCGGCATTCAGCAGGCAGCCGAACCCCAGCATCAATCGCTGGTCGACGCGCGTCACCATGCCGGACGCGAACAGCGAAAAGATATTGCCGAGGCCGCCGGGCGCCAGCACCAGGCCCGAGGTCCACGCGTCGTAGCCGAGGAGCTTCTGCGTGAAGACCGCCACCAGCAGCATGCCGGAGAACATGCCGAAGCCGACGATCGCGATGAGCGTGACGCCGGCGGCGAAGTTGCGGTCCGCGAACACGGAGAGGTCGATGACGGGATCGCTCGTCGTCATCTCACGGATGAGAAACCCAACGAGGGCGACGACGGCGACGATCGCCATGACGACGATCGTCGGCGAGTCGAACCACTCTTCCCGCTCGCCGCGGTCGAGGACGAGCTGCAGGCATCCGAAGCCGAGGATCATCAATCCCAGGCCCCACCAGTCGATCCGTGCGTGCCTGCGCAGATACGGCGGGTCGAACAGGAACGCGCTCGCCAGCGTGAAGCCGAGAACACCGACGGGGAGGTTGATGTAGAAGATCCAGCGCCACGACAGCTCGTCCGCCAGGTACCCGCCCACGGTGGGTCCGAGGATCGGGCCGAGGATGAAGCCGAGCCCCCACACCGCCATCGCGAGACCGCGCTGATGGAAGGGGAAGATCTCCCAGAGGATCGCTTGCGAGAGCGGGATGATCGGGCCGCCGCCGATGCCCTGGAAGATGCGCGCGATGATCAGCGTGTTCAGGTCGGGCGCGATGCCGGACAGGAACGAGCTGACCGTGAACACGGTGCAGCAGATCAGGAAGAATCGCTTGCGGCCGAACAATCCGGCGAGCCAGCCGGTGGCCGGGATCACCACGGCGTTGGCGGCGAGGTACGACGTGATCACCCACGAGACTTCGTCGAGCCCCGCGGACAGCGAGCCCTGGAGGTGCGGCAGGATGACGTTGGTGACGCTCGTGTCGAGGATCTGCATGAAGGCCACCACCATGACGGTGAACGTGATGGCCCATTTGCGGTAGGGCGAGATCGGCTCTTCCGGCGCTGGCGCCGGCGGCGTCACGGCTCGACGAGAATCTTGCCGGTGCGCTCCCCGCGCTGGGCGTGCGCCAGCGCTTGTTTGATCTCGTCGATCGGGTACACCTTCTCAACCGGCGCGGACCACGTCCCGTCCAGAATCTGCCGGCCGAGCTCCGCGTAGATCGCGCGGATCTGCTCGAGCGAGCGCGTGGCGAGGAAGCGGCCCAGCATGAAGCCGACGAGCGTCACCCCGCTGCTGGTCAGCGTGCCGCGGGCCATCACCGGCTCCTCGCCGCTCATCGCGCCATAGTTGCACACGACGCCGCCGTCGGCGAGACACGTCGACAGTCGGGCGGTGGCGCGGCCGGAGACGGCGTCGAGGCCGAGACGAATCGATCCGCCGCCGACCTGCGCTTTGACGTGCTCGGCGAGGTCGGGACCGTCGACGACGCACGCATCCGCGCCGAGCGCCTTCAGCTCGGCGAACAGCGACGCGCGACGCACCACGTTCATCGTCCTGATGCCGCGCGCCCGCGCGAGCGCGATCACGATGCGGCCGACGGCGGAGTTCGCGACGTTCTGGATCACCCAATCGCCGGGCTTCAATTGCACGATGTCGGTCAAGAGCAGGAGCGCCGTCGGCGGGTTGATGCGCAGCATCGCCGCCTGGCGCAGATCCATCTTCGCCGGCACGGGGATGACGTCGTCACCGTTCACACGGCGCTTCTGCGTCCAGTTCTCGCGCTGGAGGTTGATGACGAGATCGCCCGGCTTCACGTGCGAGACGCCGGCGCCGACCGCGGTGACGCGGCCGACGCACTCCGCGCCGGGCGTTGCCGGGAGCGTCGGCCGCAGGCGATACGTGCCTCTGCAGAACCCGATGTCGGCCGGGTTGATCGGAAACGCGAGGACGTCGAAGACGACTTCGCCCGCGCCGGGCGCGCCAACGTCCGGCCTGTCGACGCAGCGCGCGACCTCTTCGGGCGGTCCGTAGCGCTCGATGACGACCTGTTTCACTGCTTCCAGCCGATCCAG
>JBGOTH010000537.1:0-3064 GCA_041476345.1 Methylomirabilia bacterium | reverse complement strand
CCATCGCCGAGCATCCGCTCGTCCAGCGCACGGTGGCGGAGGTCGGCACGGCCATTCGCGCCGCGCGGCTGCTCCTGCACGACGCCGCGCGCATCACGATGGCCGGCGACCGCGAGGCGACGATGCTCGCGGTGAACCAGGCGAAGACCTACTGCTCGGACACGGGGCTGACCGCGACCACGAGCGCGCTCCGGATGGCGGGCGGCACCGGCATTCTCAAGTCGCTGCCGCTGGAGCGCTGGCATCGCGACGCGCTCGCCGGCCCGGTGATGCCGCCCTCGAACGATCGCTGCCTGGAAACGGTCGGAAAGCTACTGTGCGGACTGCGCGCCGCGACTCTCGAGTTCCAGTAGCTCCGGCCGGCATACCGCCTTGAAGTTGCACCAGCGGCAGATCCGCAAGTTCTCGGTGAGCTCGAAGTCCGTGATCACGGCAATGTTGGCGTCCGGATCCTTCAGGTAGGACTTCATGCCGCGGACGGAGAGGCGCACCTGCTCGCGGATCTCTTCCAGCCGCTCGTCGCTCCACGTGTGCGAGGTGACGAGCGGCTCGCGGAGATTCACCTCGTAGAGGTCGACGTTGTGCGGCGGGACGCCGAGCACCTCGGCGGCGTAGAGCGCGTAGCAGCCGAGCTGGAACGAGGCACCCTCGCCACCGCCGCCGCCGGTCTTCCAGTCCACGAGGGCGAGGCGGCCGTCGTGCGTCCAGTAGCCGAAGTCCGGCGCGGACCACACGTGCGTGCCTTCGAACTCGAACGTCTTCGACCAGTGCTCGACCGACCAGTGCTCGGACGACGTCGTCCGGATCTCCGCGAGCAGCGGCAGGTTGAAGAAGTTCCGGAGACACATCTGAACCGAGGCGGCGAGCACGCGCCACACGTCGTCGCGCAGGTCGACGTGGTATTCGTGCTCGAACAGCGCCAGCGTCTTCGGCTTCTCCCGGTAGTTCCCGGCGCGGGACGAGCGCCACTCCGCCCGCATGCGCTCGACCGCGTCGCGGATGAACGGCTCGACCGGGATCTCGCCGCCGTCGCGATACACGTTGAGCGCCATCTCGATCGCGTCGTGCACGATGCGCCCCGCCCACATCTGGCGCGTGGCGAGCTGCTTGAGGATGTAGATCCGGCGGACGTCCGCGGGCGCGTCGCCGGCCCACCCGCCCCACGAGCCGTAGTACTGGTAGAAGTAGCGGCGCTTGCACTCCTGGAAGGCGCCGTCCCGGCTCCGCGACCACGAGAAGTCGTTGGTCAGGTCGGCCACGCCTCGGATTCTACGTTATAGTGACCGCCATGGCGTCGTTCGTCGTCGCGTGTCCCTGCTGCCAGGGGAAGCTCACCATCGATCCCGACGTGCAGGCGGTCATCGCCCACGAAGAGCCGCCGCGCCAGCGGTCGACCGCGGATCTCGGTGCCGCCTTCGACCAGCTCAAGTCGAAGTCCGCGGAGCGCGAGGAGCGCTTCAAGCAGCAGATGCAGGCGGAGGCTCAGAAGGGCAAGATCCTCGACCGGAAGTTCCAGGAAAGCCTGAAGAAAGCCAAGGACTCGCCCGACCCGCCGCCTCGCCGCTACGACTACGACTAGGCTCCTCCGCCGGGTCAGCCGAAGCTTCTACCTCTCGCTCCGGATCCTGCCGCGCGACCTCCGGGCTCCCGTCGGGCTCGCGTATCTGCTCGCGCGCGCCGCCGACACGGTGGCCGACACCCGCGTGATCGAACGCGAGGCACGCCTCGGGCACCTCGACACGTTACGCGCGGCGATCGCGGGAGCCGGCGGTGATGTGAGCACCGTCGCCGCCGCGTGCCGCGCGCATCAAGCCGACGGCGCGGAGGCCGAGCTGCTCGAGCGGCTGCCGGAAGCACTCGCGGCGCTGCAAACGCTGGCGCCCACGGATCGCGCTGCCGTGCGCGACGTGCTCGCCACGCTGACGAGCGGCATGCGGCTCGACCTCACGACGTTTCCCGGCGAGGACGGCTCGCATCTCGCCGCCTTCGACACGCGCGCCGATCTCGATCGCTACGTGTACCTCGTCGCGGGGTGCGTCGGTGAGTTCTGGACGACGCTCCACGTCGCGCATCGGCCTCGGCTCGCGCGATGGGACGTGGGACGCATGAGTACGGACGGTGTGCGCTTCGGCAAGGCGTTGCAGATGACCAACGTGCTCCGCGACATCCCGCGCGACCTCCGTCACGGCCGCTGCTACCTCCCCGCCGCGGAGCTGGCCGCGCACGGCCTGACGCCGCCGGACCTCCTCGAGCCGTCCGCGATGCCGAAGCTGCGTCCGCTCTTCCTCGCCTTGCTCGACGTGGCGGACGATCACTATCGCGCCGGATGGCGCTACACGTTCGCGATCCCGCTGTCGGAGTGGCGGATGCGCCTGGCGTGCGCGTGGCCGCTCCTGATCGGCGAAGCGACGCTGGCCGCCCTCGCGCGCCACCCCAATCCCCTCGCCGCCACCGCGCCGGTGAAAATTCCGCGCGCGACCGTGCGCGGCATCCTCGCGCGCTCGACGGTGGCCGTGTGGTCGAACCGGGCGCTCGCCCGCGAAGCCGCGCGCCTGCGCGCCCCGGGGGTCGCGTGACCCGGCCGTCGAAACATCGTGCTTGCACAGGCGAGATACCGTGTGCACGCTAGGGCCCTTAAATCCGCGTCGACTGTGATGGAGGAGGAGATGGAAGTCCCTTCGCCGATCCCGCCGGAGATGGTGCCCCCCACGTTCACCCCGGAGCCGATGGCAGCGCCGGCCCCGCCGCCGGCTGCCGCACGGCCGAAAGCGCCGAAAAAGGCCGCGGCGAAGAAGCGCGCGCGGCCGAAGGCACAGCGCAAGGTCGCTCGGGCGAAGCCGAAGCGCCGCGCCAAAGCCGCGCCAAAAGCCTCGAAGAAGACGACGAAGAAAAAGGCCGCGCGAAAAGCCTCGCGCCGCCGCCGCTAGCCTGGATTATTCATGAGCGGGATCGGGAGTGTGCCGGCGACCCCGCTCATGAACAATCCAGGCGAGGGTGTGGCGCGTTCGTCGCCGCCGGCGAGGCCGAACAGCGTCGCCGGATCGATCCGTGCCGTTCCGATCTG
>JBGOTH010000536.1:0-3075 GCA_041476345.1 Methylomirabilia bacterium | reverse complement strand
GTCGCGATCGGCGTGCCCTTCTTCGTCGTCGCGACGACGTCGCCGCTGATCCAGGCGTGGTTCGGCGCCGCGTATCCGAACCGCTCGCCGTACCGTCTCTACGCGCTCTCGAACCTCGGCTCACTCCTCGCGTTGTTGACCTATCCCACGCTGGTCGAGGTCTGGCTCCCATTGAAAGCCCAGGCCTGGCTCTGGATGTCCGGCTTCCTGCTCTTCGCCATCGGCATCGCAATCTGCGCCCGCACGAAGATGTCCGAATCGGGGGAACCCGCGAGCGGCGCGCTGCTGCTGCCCGAGGCGGAGCCAGAGCAGACGCCTCGCGCAAGCGATTGGCTACTGTGGCTTTCGCTCTCCGCATGCGGCTCGGCGCTGCTGCTCGCGACGACGAACTACGTGAGCCAGGAGATCGCGGTCGTCCCGTTCCTGTGGATCCTGCCGCTCGGGCTTTACCTGCTGTCCTTCGTGTTGTGCTTCGAGGGCGAGCGCTGGTACGTCCGGAGCGTGTGGGCGACGCTGCTGGCCCTCGGCGTCACGCTGAGCGCCTTCGTGCTCGAGCGCGGCGTGTCGGCGCACGTCCTCCTGCAGATCGGTGTCGCCGCCTTCACGCTCTTCGCCGCGTGCATGGTGTGCCACGGCGAAATCGCGCGTCTGAAGCCGGCCTCCACGCATCTCACGTCGTTCTACCTGGCGATCACCGTCGGCGGCGTGTGCGGCGGCGCGTTCGTCTCCCTCGCGGCGCCCGTCCTGTTTCCGGGCACGTGGGAATATCCGCTCGGCCTCTGGCTGGTGGCGGCGCTCGCGCTCCTGACGTTTCACCGGGATCGAGGCTCGCCGCTCCACGTCGCGACGCCTTGGCCGTTCGTGATCACGGGGTTGGTCACCGTGGCGGTCAGCGCGTACGTCTTCCGGTCCTCGTGGCCCGGGATACCGGAGATCTCCGATGCGTGGCTCTTCGGCACGCCGGTGGGTGTCACGCTCGCGGGGCTCACGTGGCGCGCCTGGAAATACCGGCGGCGACGGACGCGCGTGGCGGTGGTCACGGGGCCGCGCCGCGCTGCGCTCACCACCGGTACCGTGGCGGTCGGCCTGATCGTCGTGGGGATCGCGCTCGCGCAAGTCGCCTGGGCTCCGCTCGAGAAGGCCGTCGAGCACTCGCGGAGCTTCTACGGGATCGTACACGTCGAGGTGAGGGATGACGGCGACGATGACGAGCGCGGCTTGCAGCTGCGCCACGGGCGCATCCTCCACGGCATCCAGTACGAGGCAGCGGAGAAGCGCCGCGAGCCGACGTCGTACTACGCGCGCGACACCGGCATCGGGCTCGCGATCGAGCATCATCCGCGTCGCGCGGCCGGTCTCCGCGTGGGCGTGGTCGGTCTCGGCGTGGGCACGCTCGCGGCGTATGGCGGCCCGCGCGACACATTCCGTTTCTACGAGATCGATCCGGCGGTGATCCGTCTGGCCGGGCCCGCCGGGAGGCGGTTCACCTACCTCCGTGACAGCCCGGCGCGGATCGAGATCGCCGTCGGCGACGCGCGGCTTGCGCTCGAAGCGGAGCTCGCCCGTGGAGAAGTGCAGCGGTTCGACGTCCTGGCGATCGACGCGTTCTCGAGCGACTCCGTCCCGATGCACCTGCTCACGCGCGAAGCGGTCGACGTCTACCTGCAGCACCTCGATCGCGGCGGCATCCTCGCGTTCCACATCAGCAACCGCTATCTCGAGCTCGAGCCCGTGGTGCGGGGGATCGCGCGCCACTTCGGAGTTCCGTACGTCTTCGTCTCGACCGGGGAACACGGGTTGACGTGGCGCACGACGTGGGCGCTGCTCTCGAGGGATCCGGCACGGCTCGCCATCGCGGCGATCGAAAACGCCAGGGACGGAGAGTTTGCGAATGCGTCCGCGGTCGAATGGACGGATGACTACAGCAACCTGCTGCGCGTGCTGAAGCGCTAGTCGATGCGATGCCCCTTGGCGCGCATGCAGTAGACGACGGCGTACCGCTGGTTCGGCTGGCCCTCGAGCGTGAACGAGCCGTCGGCATTCACGCGGCCCAGCTCCATCGTCGCCGCGCGCGAGCCTTGCTGGCAGGCATCGAAGTCGGCGTAGACCTTTTTCTGCTGCGGGGTCAGCGCCTCTGTCGACGGCGTCATGGTCGACAACGACGACATCGACGTGCAGGCGGTGATGAGCAAGGGCATGAGCCCAACGACGACCATGGATGTTTTCATCGCCATCCACGGTAGCGAAGCTCCGCGCCGAACTCAAGGCCTGCGATTGACAAACGCAGCCCGTACGTGAGTCTCTAGCGCCATGCAGACACGAGACTGGCGCGCGCGCGCCGGCACGTCCTTCCAGACCGAGAAGCGGAGCGTGCATGCATCCCGCGGCATGGTGGTCACCAACCACCCGCTGGCGTCCGCCGCCGGCGCCGAGATGCTCGCGGCGGGCGGCAACGCGATCGACGCCGCGGTGGCGTCGCTGTTCGCGCTCACGGTGGTCGAGCCCATGATGGTCGGCGTCTTCGGCGCCGGTCACGCGCAGGTGTTCATGCCCGGTCACGTGCACACCGCGATCGACGGCTACACGACGGCGCCTGCCGCTGCGCGGCCCGATATGTTCCGCCCGGTGTCCGACACGTGGCCCGACTACCTGGAAGTGGAAGGACGTGAGAATACCGTCGGCCTCCGCGCGGTCGGCGTGCCGGGCACGCTCGCCGCGTGGTGCGAGATGCTGGCGCGCTTCGGCACGCTGGATCTCGCGAGCGTCGTCGCGCCCGCGATTCGTCACGCCGAGCACGGGTTTCGCGTCACCGGCTATCTGAGCGAATGCATCATGGAGGCCGCGGCCGACCTCGCGCTGTTTCCCGACAGCGCGCGTGTGTTCCTGCCGAGTGGCGGCCCCCTTGCGAAAGGCGACCGGCTCGTCCAGGCGGACTACGCGGTCACGCTCCGGACCATTGTGGTGGACGGCCCCGCTGCCCTCTACGGCGGCGCGCTCGGGCGGCGCGTCGTCGAGCACATGGTACGCGCCGGCGGGCTCATCACGCTCGACGATCTCGGGCGCTACCGCACGGTG
>JBGOTH010000535.1:0-3076 GCA_041476345.1 Methylomirabilia bacterium | reverse complement strand
TCATGGACTCCCGTGCGGGCGTGCTGAGCGCCGAGAGTTTAACCACGGACTGTTAGACGTCGGGAGGGGCGAAGCCCGCTCCCGACAGGGCCAGGACGCGCCACACCCGCCGCCGCGCCGCCCGCTACCGCTGTGCGCTACCGCGCCGCCGCCGCGTCAGCCTTCTTGAAGTCCGCGTCCGTGAAGCCGTAGAGATTCGCGCCGCCCATGAAGATCTGCGCGGCCATCGCGCGCGGGACGTTCTTCAGGAGGTTCTCGGCGACGTGCGGGAAGTTGGAGTCGAAGTGCGGGTAGTCGGTGGAGATGCACATCCGGTCGGCGCCGATCAGTCCCGCCGTGGCCTCGATCTCCGGCTCGCTGCCTTCGACGGCCGCCCAGCAGTTGCGCCGGAAGTACTCGCGCGGCGTCATGGTCAGGTAGGGCGCGTGGGTCTCGTGGTACTGCGGATAGTCCCACTCGATGCGCGTGAGCAGCCCGGGCACCCACGAGTTCTGCGCCTCGAGGAATCCCACGCGGAGCTTCGGATGGAATTCGAACACGCCGCCGATGACCATGGCGACCAGCGCCTGCTGCATCTCGATCCAGTGGCTGGTGACGTGGCGGTAGAACCGGTTCTCCCCGTAGATCACGTTCATGTGGGAGTAGAGCGCGCCCGAACCCTCGTGGAAGCCCCACGTGACATCCAGCTCCTCGTGCACCGTGTAGAGCGCGTCCCAGTAGTTCGAGTGCCAGTAGCGGCCGTTCACGAGGTTGGGCCGAATGAACGATCCCACCGCGCCGAGCTCGCGCACGCAGCGCACCAGCTCGCGGCAGGCGAGGTGCACGTCGTGGGTCGGCAGCATCGCCACGAACTTCAGGCGCTCGGGGCTATAGCTGCAGAACTCGGAGATCCAGTTGTTGTAGGCCTGGCAGACCGCGAGCGACAGCAGCGGGTCGAGGTTGTCGCGCGCGATGAGCGAGAGCCCGGTGGTGGGATAGAGGACCGCGATGTCGACGCCCTCCATCGCCATGCCCATCACCTGCGCTTCCGCGTTGTAGCCGCGCTCGACCGCGAAGTCGAGACGCCCGGTGTCGGCGAGGCGCGATCCCGACAGCGGCTGCGTGCTCTGCGTCGGACCGGGACGCGAACGCTTCCGGTACTGCTGCAGGTCGATGTCGGACGTCGGGAGCCCATCGATGAAGATCATCCCCTGCATGCCGCGCTTCGGGCGGCCGTCCGCGCCGACCGGGACGCTGACGCGATCCTTGAACTTCGGATCGAGATAACGCTCGAGCAGGTCCGGCGGCTCCATGATGTGCATGTCGCAATCGACGAACCGAAGACCGTCTTTCATGGCCGTCTCCTTGTCGCGCCCTCGTGGATGGCGCCCCACACGCGCGCGGGCGTGAGGGGCATGTCGAGATGGCGCACGCCGAGCGGCGCCAGCGCGTCGTTGACCGCGTTGAGCAGCGCGGGAAGCGCGCCGACCGTCCCGGCCTCGCCGACGCCCTTCGCGCCGAGCGGGTTGACCTGCGTCGGCACCTCGTGGGCGCCGACGTCGAAGGCGGGCATGTCATCGGCGCGCGGCATCGCGTAGTCCATGAACGTGCCGGCGAGCAGCTGCCCTTCGGCGTCGTACGCGAGGTTCTCGTAGAGCCCCTGCCCCAGCCCCTGCGCGATGCCGCCGTGGATCTGCCCCTTCACCAGCATCGGGTTCACCATGCGGCCCACGTCGTCGACGACGGTGTAGCGAACGATCGCGACCAGGCCCGTGTCCGAATCGATCTCGACCTCGCACACGTGGGTGCCGTTCGGGAACGTCACCGCCGGCGGCGTGAACGCCGCGGTCTCGCTGAACCCCGGCTCCATGCCTGCCGGCAGCTGGCGCGGCACATAGGCGGTCTTCGCGACGTTCGCCCAGGTGACGCCCTTGTCGGTGCCGGCGACGCTGAACGTCCCCTCGCGAAGCCCGACGTCCTCGGGCGCGGCCTCGAGCAGATGGGCCGCGATACGGCGGCCGTGATCGACGATCTTCTCCGTCGCGCGTGTCACCGCGGAGCCGCCGACCGTGAGCGCGCCCGAGCCGCCGTTGCCGCGGCCCGCGCCGAGCGCGTCGCTGTCGCCCCAGAAGACCTGGATCAGCGAAGGCGGAACGCCGAGCCGGTCGCTCACGATCTGCGTGAACGCCGTTTCATTGCCCTGCCCCATCGAGGTCGAGCCCGTGAAGAGCGAGACCGAGCCGTCCGCGTTCACGCGCAGCGCCGCCGTGTCGGGATTGACCGCGGTGTACGGACCGCCGGCGACTTCGATCGGATTCGCGATGCCGACGCCGCGCAGCTTGCCGCGCGCCTCGGATTCGGCGCGGCGTTTGTCGAATCCGGCGTGATCGGCCATCGAGAGCGCCATCTCCATGCCCCGCGCGAAGTCGCCGCAGTCGTAGGTGAAGACGAGCCCGGTCTTGAACGGCATGGCGGAGGACGGAATCATGTTCTGCCGGCGCAGCGCGAGCGGATCGAGGCCGAGCTCGCGCGCGGCGACGTCGATCACGCGCTCGATCGCGTACGTGGCTTCGGGACGGCCGGCGCCGCGATACGGTCCGGTCGGCGTCGTGTTCGTATGGATGCCGGTCGTACGAATGTGGATCGCGGGCGTCGTGTACACGCCGGCGATGCCGCCGACGTTGTTCGTGCCCGGCCCCGCGCTGCGCGGTGTCAGATAGGCGCCGATGTCGAGCCCGATGGCCACGCGGAGCCCGAGGAATTTCCCGCTCGCATCCAGCGCGAGCTCGGCACTCGACACGTTGTCGCGGCCCGCCTCGTCGGTGAGCATCCCCTCGCGACGGTCGGACGTCCACTTCACGGGGCGTCCCAGGCGCTTCGCCGCCCACAACACCAGGACGTGCTCCGGATAGACGCCGCTCTTCATTCCGAAGCTTCCGCCGACCTCCGCCGTCACCACGCGCAGGCCCGCGTGCGGCACGCGGAAGACCTGGTCCGCGAGCAGCGTACGCAACCCGTGCGGCGCCTGGATGCCGGTGTAGAGCGTGTAGCGCCCGGTCCGGCGGTCGTATTCGCCGACCGCGGCCCGCGGCTCGAG
>JBGOTH010000534.1:0-3079 GCA_041476345.1 Methylomirabilia bacterium | reverse complement strand
GCGGCAGGCCGTCGGGCCCGACGTCCGCATCATGGTCGACGCGACCGAGAGCTGGTCGCTCATGCGCGCGCGCCCCGCGGGCCTGGCGCTCCAGGACGCGGGGATCGCGTGGCTGGAGGATCCCGTCCACCATCTCGATCTCGCGGGGCTCGCCGAGCTGCGCCGCGAGCTCTCGGTGCCGATCGCGGCGGGCGAGCACCTCTATCACCTCGACGCGTTTCGAACGCTCCTGGAGGCGCGCGCCGTCGACCTGGTGATCCTGGATCTGGCCCGGGTCGGTGGCATCACGCCCTGGCGCAAGATTGCCGCGCTGGCGCAAGCGCACCGGGTGCCGGTGTGCGGTCACGTGGTGCCCGAGATTCAGGTGCACCTCCTGTCGGCGATCCCGAACGGCCACATGGTCGAGTACGTGCCGCGATCCGCCGGGATCCTCACGTCGATGCCGCGTCTCGAGCACGGCGAGCTCGTGGCGCCGCAGGCGCCGGGCCTTGGGCTAACGCTCGACGACGTGGCGGTGCGACGCTACACCACGTCGCCTAGCCTGGATCATTCATGAGCGGGGCCGGACGCGTGCCGGCTCACCGCCCTCACTTCAGGTGCGGATGTCGCCGGCACACGCCCGGCCCCGCTCATGAATGATCCCGGCTAGAAGTTCGGCTTCCGTTTCTCGAAGAACGCGGCGAGTCCCTCGCGGTGCTCGTCTCCCGTGCTCGCGATCGCTTGGGAGAACGCCTCGACATCGAGCGCGCCCGCCAGATCCGACGTCGCCGCGCGGTTCACCATGTGCTTCGCCATGGCGAGCACCTTCGACGGCATCTGCGCAATACGGTCGGCAAGCGCGCGCGTGGCCGCCACCAGCTCGGCGGCCGGTACCACGCGGTTGACGAGGCCGATCCGCGCCGCCTCCGCGGCGTCGATGATGTCCGCCGTAAAGATGAGCTCCTTGGCGCGCGGCAATCCGACCAAGCGCGGGAGAAGCCAGCTGCCGCCGCCGTCGGGCACAAGCCCGATCTTCGCGAACACTTCGCCGAACCGTGCACGGTCCGACGCGACGATGAGGTCGCAGCAGAGCGCCAGGTTGCAGCCAGCGCCGACGGCGAAGCCGTCGACCATCGCGATCACCGGCCGCGGGAACTCGACCAACCGCAGCACCAGGCGGTTCAGCGCGACCACCCGCGCGCGGCCGTCGGCGGCCTGGCTCGACTGCCCCATGCTCTTGACGTCCCCGCCCGCGCAGAAGTGGCCGCCCGCGCCCGTGAGGACGAGTACGCGTGCCGAGGAGTCGGCCTCGATCTCGTCGAGCACCACGACGAGCTCGCGTCGCATCGTCATGTCGAGCGCGTTGCGGGCCGCAGGCCGATTGAGCGTGAGCGTGACGACCGTGCCCGTCTTCTCGACCAGGAGCGTCTGATATCCCATGGGGAGCCTCCGCCTGCGGCCGTGAGTGTAGCCCTTTCGAACCTCGACCGTCCATGACCGTCACATGTTGAACGCGACGGATTACAATCCGACGAGCATGCCTCGTGTCGTCCGCGCCGTTCTCCCGACGCTCGCACTGCTCGCGGTCGGTTGCGCGACGATCACGCCGCCCGACGGAGCGACGTTCGCGCGACTCGATCCCCTGCTCGGCCAGCTGCTCCTCGTGGGTTTCGACGGCACGGACGGCGTCGACAATGCCGAGATCGAGCAGCTCGTGTGTACTTCGCGCGTGGGCGGCGTGCTGCTCTTCTCCCGTAACGTCGCCGACGCCGCCCAGGTGCAGCATCTCACCGGATGGATCCGCGCGCGCGCGGCGGCGTGCAATACGCCGTCACCGCTGGTCGCGATGGATGCAGAGGGAGGACGCGTGATGCGCCTCTCGCCGCGCGCCGGCTACACGCCGACGCCGTCCGCCCAGGAGCTGGCCGGAGAGAATGACCTGGCACTCACCGAGCTCGAAGCGCGGCGCATCGGGCGCATGCTGCGTGAGGCGGGCGTCACGTGGGATCTGGCGCCCGTCGTGGATGTCGGCTACAACCCCGCCAACACCGTCATCGTCGGCGCCGGGCGGAGCTACGGCGCGCACCCGCTGGCCGTCGCCGCCCACGCCCGCGCGTTCATCCGTGGCCTGCACGCCGAAGGCGTCCTCTCGACGCTCAAGCACTTTCCCGGCCACGGCTCGAGCTTCGCGGACTCGCACGAGGGCTTCGTGGACGTGTCGGACACCGCGGACCGCGACGTGGAGCTCGTCCCGTATCGCGTGCTCGTCGGCGAGCGCGTGGTGGACGCGGTGATGACCGCGCACGTCTTCAACCGGCGCCTCGACGAACGCGACCCGGCGACGCTCTCGCACGCGACCATCACCGGCCTGCTCCGGAACGACCTCGGGTGGGATGGTCCCGTGGTGAGCGACGATCTGCGGATGGGCGCCATCGAGCAGCACTACGGGCTCGCGCAGGCGGCCGTGCAGGCGCTGGACGCGGGCGTCGACATCCTGCTCATCGCGGAGGACCGTTTGCCGGACGGACGGTCCGCCGCCGCCGTCGCGCTTACCGCGATCCGCGCGGCGCTGATCGAAGGACGCCTGGCGCCCGAGCGCGTGATGGAGGCGCTGTCGCACGCCGCCATGCTCAAGCGTCGGGCGCTCGGCATCAGGCGCTAGCCTGGATTATTCATGAGCGGGGCCGTGGGTGTGCCGGCGACATCCGCAGCCGAGGTAAGGGTGGTGGGCCGGGGTGGACGGCCGACATCCGCAGCCGCCTCGGCGAGGAGGCGGCACCCTCCCGGCCCCGCTCATGAATAATCCAGGCTAGCGTCTGATGCCGAGCGCCCGACGCTTGAGCATGGCGGCGTGCGACAGCGCTTCCATCACGCGCTCGGGCGCCAGGCGTCCTTCGATCAGCGCCGAGCGGATCGCGGTGAGCGCGACGGTGGCGGCGGACTGTCCGTCCGGCAAACGGTCCTCCGCGATGAGCAGGATGTCGACGCCCGCATCCAGCGCCTGCACCGCCGCCTGCGCGAGCCCGTAGTGCTGCTCGATGGCGCCCATCCGCAGATCGTCGCTCACCACGGGACCATCCCACCCGAGGTCGTTCCGGAG
>JBGOTH010000533.1:0-3081 GCA_041476345.1 Methylomirabilia bacterium | reverse complement strand
GCACCAACGCCCGCCTTCGCTCTCATCGACAGTCGGACGCCCTCCCGGGAGGTGGGGTGGAAACCTTGTGAACACTATCACCAGCCCCCGAAGGGCGTCAATTGAAAGTGGGGGTGTGAGCGTTGATTGGAAGTGGGGGTGTGAGCGACTCACCCCCCACGCCCCCTCCCCGGGCAGAGCGTGGGAGACACGCAGAGCGTGAGATCAGAGCGTCGCGAATGCTTCGGCGGCGACGCGAGCCGTGTGCTCGAGGTCGGCGTCGCTGTGGGCGAGCGACACGAACGCAGCCTCGAATTGCGACGGAGCGAGGTACACGCCACGCTCGAGCATGCCGTGAAAGAACGCGCCGTAGCGCTTGGTGTCGGCCCGCCGCGCCGAGGTGTAGTCGGTAACCGGCCCCTCACAGAAGAACGCGGTCATCATCGAACCGACGCGGTTCACCGTCAGCGGAATCCCGGCGTTGCGCGCCGCTTCCTTGAGCCCCCGCTCCGCGTGGGCACCCAGATGCTCGAGACGGTCGTACACGCCTGACGTACGAAGCGCCGCGAGCGTCGCGAGTCCCGCGGCGACGGCGAGCGGATTACCGGAGAGCGTCCCGGCCTGGTAGACGCCGCCCAGCGGCGCCACGTTCGTCATGATCTCGCGACGCCCGCCATACGCTCCCACAGGAAGCCCGCCCCCGATGATCTTGCCGAGGCACGTCAGATCCGGGCGCACGCCGTAGCGCTCCTGCGCACCGCCATAGGCGACGCGGAATCCGGTGATGACCTCGTCGAAGATCAGGAGCGCGCCGTGCTGCATCGTCACCTCGCGCAGTGCTTCGAGGAACCCGGCCGCGGGAGGCACGACGCCCATGTTGCCCGCCACCGGCTCGACGATGACGGCTGCGATCTCGGCGCCGCGGCGCCGGAACAGCTCTCGCACCCCCGCGATGTCGTTGAACTCCAGTGTCGCGGTGAGCGCCGCGAGCGCCGCCGGCACCCCACGGCTGTCGGGAATGCCGAGCGTCGCGCCACCGGAGCCCGCCTTCACGAGCAGGCTGTCGGCGTGACCGTGATATCCGCCGTCGAACTTGACGAGAAGATCGCGGCCCGCGGCGCCGCGCGCAAGTCGGATCGCGCTCATGGCGGCCTCGGTCCCCGAGCTCACGAGCCGCACCATCTCCATCGACGGATACGCGGCGGCGATCGCCTCCGCCATGCGAACCTCGAGCTCGGTCGGCGCGCCGTAGCTCGTCCCGCGGCGCACCGTCTCGGTCACGGCCTCCACGACCGCCGCCGGGGCGTGTCCGAGGATCAGCGGTCCCCACGAGCCGACGAAATCGATGTACGTGCGGCCGTCGACGTCGGTGATCTTCGAGCCTTCACCGCTCGCGACGAACACCGGCTGTCCGCCCACTCCGCGAAACGCCCGGACGGGGCTGTTGACGCCGCCGGGGATCACCCGCTCGGCGGCCTTCATCAGATCGTGCGACCGGCTCATCGCGACACATCCATGAGCGGCGATTCGACGGTGACGAAGTCCCGGCGCGCGTCGTTCCAGCGGAAGGCGGCCATCGCGTCCACGCGGCTTCCCACGACCGACGTGACGACGTAGGTCGCCGCCGGATAGCACGGCTCGTCGCCGAGCAAGGCGTTGCGCCGATCGGTCGCGGAAAAATACGCGCCGGCGTCGATGTGCGAGTGATAGATGACCGCCACGATAAAGCCCTCTCCTTCCAACCGTCCGATCCGAAGGAGATCGGCGGGATCGATGTAGTAGGCGGTGCGGGCGTCCCGCGGATGGCGCTCGGGATCACGCGCGTGCAGCTCGTTCTGCACGTTGCGACACGCCACGAGCCGGCGCTCTTCACCGCGCGCCACGACCACCCCGCAGGACTCGTGGGGATACTCCGCGACCGCCTGCGCCTGGATGCGCTCGATCTCGTCCGGGCTGAGGATCACGCGACACCGCCGGCGAGGGCCGGGATGATGCTCACCTCGTCGCCGTCCTTGAGCCGCGCGGCGAGACCGCCGAGGTTCTCGATCGCCTCGCTGTTCACGTAGATGTTCACGTGCCGGTGCAGCGCGCCCTGCTCGTCGCGGACCAGCCCCTTGAGCCCGGTAAAGGAACGCTCGAGCTCGTCGAGCGCGGCGCCGACGTCACGCGCGCTCGTCTCCACGCGGTCGCGATTGCCCGTCGCGCGCCGGAACGGGGTCGGGATATAGACGGTCACCGCCATGACGACTCTTCTTACCCGAGGCTCAGGTAGCGCTCACCGGTGTCCGGCATCACCGTGACGACGACCTGATCGGGTCTGAGATCCGAGGCCACCGCGCAGGCCGCGAATGCGGCCGCGCCCCCGGAGATCCCGACGAGCAATCCTTCCTCGCGACACAGGCGGCGGGACCACGTGGTGGCGTCCTCGTCGCGCACCTGAATGATCTGGTCGATCACGTCACGATTCAGCACGCCCGGGACGAACGACGCGCCGATGCCCTGGATCGCGTGCGGGCGCGCCTTGCCGCCCGACAAGACCGGCGAGCGCGCCGGCTCCACCGCGACGATACGCACCCCCGGAACCTTCTGTTTCAGCACCTCACCCACGCCCGTGATGGTGCCCCCGGTGCCGACGCCCGCCACGAAGACATCGAGACGGCCCTCCGTCTGCTCGAGGATCTCGAGCGCGGTGGTGCGCCGGTGGATGTCGGGGTTCGCCGGATTCTGGAACTGCTGCGGCATAAAGTAGTCGGGATGCTCGCGTACGAGCTCGGTCGCCGCGAAGACCGCGCCCGTCATTCCTTCGATAGCCGGCGTCAGGTGGATCTCCGCGCCGAAGCGCGCGAGCAAGCGCTGACGCTCGACGCTCATGTCGTCCGGCATGGTGAGGATGAGTCGATATCCCTTCACCGCCGATACCATCGCGAGACCGATGCCGGTGTTGCCGCTCGTGGGCTCGACGATCGTCCCTCCGGGCTTCAACGCGCCGCGCCGCTCCGCGTCCTCCACCATGGCCACGCCGATCCGGTCCTTCACGCTACCCGCCGGATTCCGCGACTCCAGCTTCACGAGCACGGCGGCGCCCCCCGGCTTCGGCAGGCG
>JBGOTH010000532.1:0-3084 GCA_041476345.1 Methylomirabilia bacterium | reverse complement strand
CTACATGCTCGACCGGCTCTCGACCGTGATCGTGGCGCTCGACGGTGCGGGCGGCGTGGAGACGTTCGCCGACTACGCGCAGTGGGAAGCCGCGCGGGCCGCGGCGCCCCGCGACGGAACCGCCACGACGCGGGCGGCGACGGCGCGCGAACGTCCACGGACGAAACGGCTCGGCTACCGGGAGCAGCGGGAGTTGAGCGGGATGGAACAGGCGATTCTCGATGCGGAAGCGGCGATGGAGGCATGCCGACGGGCCGCGGAAGATCCCGCGATCGCGGCGAGTCCAGGAGCGCTGCAGGAGCGCCACGCGGCGCTCGAGGCCGCCCGCTCCGAGGTAAATCGTCTCTACGCGCGGTGGGCGGAGCTGGAGGCGAAGCAGGCGGAGCCCCCGACCGGGTCTAGCTGATCTCCCGGCGCCCTTCGAGGGCCTTCGACAGCGTGACCTGGTCGGCGTACTCGAGATCCCCGCCGACCGGCAGCCCGCGTGCGATCCGCGTGATGCGCACGGCAAGCGGGCGCAAGAGCTTCGCGAGATAGAGCGCCGTCGCCTCGCCTTCGACGTTCGGATTCGTGGCGAGGATGATCTCCTCCGTGTCCCGGCCCTCGAGCCGCGCGAGCAGCTCGCGGATCTTCAAATCATCCGGGCCGACGCCGTCGAGCGGCGAGAGCGCGCCGAGCAGCACGTGATAGCGGCCGCGGTACTCACCCGTGCGCTCCATCGCGAGCAGATCGTTCGGCTCCTCCACCACGCAGATCACCCGCTCGTCGCGGCGCGGATCGGTGCAGAAACGACACGGGTCCTCGTCGGTCACGTTGAAGCAGGTGCGGCAGTAGGTGATCTTCTCTTTCACCGCGATGAGCGCTTCGCCGAGCTCGCGCGCTTCGTCGGGTGGGCGCTTCAGCATGTAGAAGGTCAGGCGCTGCGCCGTCTTGGGACCGATGCCGGGCAGGCGCTGGAAGGCGTCGATCAGGCGCGCGACCGGCTCGGGGTAATACGCCACCTACATGCCCAGCCCGGGGATCTTGAGTCCGCCCGTCAGCTTGCCGAGCTCCTGTTGCACGAGCTCACGCGACTTGCGCAGGGCCTCGTTGCACGCGGCGAGCACGAGGTCCTCCAGCATTTGCGCGTCGTCCTTGTTGACGACTTCCGGGTCGATCTTGATGGCGATCAGCTCCTGCTTGCCGTTCGCCTGCACCGTCACCATGCCGCCGCCCGCGGTGGCCTCGACCATTTTCCTGCCGACTTCCTCCTGCATCTTCTCCATCTGCGCCTGCAGCTTCTGCGCTTCCTTCATCATGTTGCCGAAACCCTTCACTGGCCGTCTCCTTCCCGCTGGCGCGGCCGCACCGCGACCACCTCGCCGCCGAATTCCGCGATCGCCGCCAGCACCGCCGGATGCGCCGCGGGCCCGGGGGTGCCGGCGCTCTCACCGCCCACCGTGAAGCGGTCCGCGCCGGCGACGCTCCGCCGGATCGCCTGCATCACGATCTCACGGTTGGCCCGATCCGCCAGCAGATCGCGTTGGAACTGGCTCGCCGTCACCTCGAGCGTCAGCTCGCCGCCGACCACCGAGCGTGGGCGCGCCTGCGCGAGGATGGAGCCCAGCAGCGCCTTCTTTCCCATGACCTCCTCCACCACCCGCTCCCACTCGGTCGTGAGGTCGGCCGAAGGCGCGGCCGGCGGGGGCGGAGTGGCCGTGGGAGGCGGCGCGGCAGCGACCGGGCGGCGTACGGGCGCCGGCGCGGGCGGCGGCTCCGGGCCGGCGAGCAAGCTCGTCTGCGCCGGGGCCGCGGCCGCGGGTGCGACCGTTCCCGCGCGAGCCAGCGCCTCCTCGACGCGCTTGAGGACCGTGTCGAGCTCGTGGGGCACCGGGCGCCGCGTGGCGCGAATCGCGGCGATCTCCAGCTCGATGCGCGGATGCGGCGACTCACGCATGAGCGCGTCCGCGTCGAGGAACGCGCGCACGACGTAGAGAATCTCGTCGAGCGCGACGGGCCCGCCAAGCGCCTGCAGCTCTTCGGTCTCCACCGGCGTGAGGTCGCTCATCTTCGCCGCGGGGGCCGCCTTGAGCACGAGGCTACGGCGCAGCAGCTCGATGACGTCCCGCGCGAAGGCCTGAATGTCGTCACCGTCGCGCGCGGCGCGATCGATCGCCTCCACCGCCGCGACCGTGTCGTGCGCGAACAGTGCCGCGGCGAACGCGCGCACGTCGCGTGAAGCGGTGGCGCCGAGGAGGGTCGCGGTCGTCTCGGCCTCGAGCGTTCCGTTGCCGTACGCGATCGCCGTGTCGAGGAGCGACAGCGCGTCGCGCAGCGAGCCCTCGGAGGCGCGAACGATCACCGGCAGCGCGCCCGGCTCGTAGCTCACCTTCTCCTCTCTGAGGATCCGCTCCAGGGACGCGGTGAGAGCCTCGGGCGTGATCGGGCGGAAGTCGAACCGCTGTACGCGCGAGAGGATCGTCTGCGGCAGCTCGCGCGGGTCGGTGGTGGCAAGGATGAAGACGACGTGCGCCGGTGGCTCTTCGAGCGTCTTGAGGAGGGCGTCGAACGCGTCCGGCGTGAGCTGATGGACCTCGTCGACGATGTAGACCTTGTACCGGCCGCGCGCCGGCGCGTACTTCACGGTCTCGCGCAACGTACGAACGTCTTCGATGCGCCGGTTCGACGCCGCGTCGATCTCGATGAGGTCGACCGGAGACCCATCCGCGCAGACGACGCAGACCCCGCACGGCTCCGCCGCCTTCCGCTCGGCGCAGAGCAGCGCGCGCGCGAGGAGTCGTGCCGTCGTCGTCTTGCCGATGCCGCGCGGGCCCGCGAAGAGATAGGCGTGCGCGATGCGGCCCGCCACGAGCGCGTTCTTCAGTGTCCGGGTAATGGCGTCCTGGCCCACGACGGACTCGAACGTCTGCGGCCGCCATTTTCGCGCGAGAACCTGATAGTTACTCAAGAGTGGCCGTGCACCCCCCTCCGAACGTCCCGTACCGCGAACTCCTCACGAAGCATGCTCCGGTCAGGTACTCCCACGGCACACGAAAGGGGCGCCTTACCGTTGCTCCCTTCCGGGCCTGGCGGGGTTCGACGCTT
>JBGOTH010000531.1:0-3084 GCA_041476345.1 Methylomirabilia bacterium | reverse complement strand
CGTTCGCGCGCTGGCAACGCCGCTTCGAAGATGCGGCGCTTCCGCCGCCGCTCGTCCCACCCGCCGAGCCGGATGCCGAGATGGTCGCGCGCGGTGCCGAGCTTCTCGATGAGCCGGAAATGGCCGGCTGGTTCCTCGAGCCGGCGGACGTGCAGGCGGAGGCGCTCGAAATTCTCCAGGCGCAGGAGAGCAAGCTGGTCGTCGCCGATCAGGTCAAGAGCGAGTACCACGACGCGCTCGTCACGCGCGTCGTCGAGCGCGAGCTCGCCGAGGACGCGCGACGACGGTGGGCGCACCGCCTGCTCGAGATGGCGGTCGTCTTCGACGCGACCGGGCGCGGGCCTCTCGCCGCCGTCGCGCGCGCCGCTGCCGGTGCGCTGGTCGACGCCGAGGCGAGGATCACCGCGCAGCCGTTCGCGCGCGCGCTGGCGGTTCGCGCGCTCGAGGTCGCGGGCGAGGTCGCGACCGGGCGTCTGTCCGCGTCGGATGTGACGCGCAAGCCTCTCCCCAGCGGCGCGTGATCACCGACGTCCCTGGCATCCGCGTCGGGCACGCCTCGGACGCGCTCGGGCTCACGGGCGTCAGCGTCGTGCTTTGCGAGCGCCCGGCGGTGGCCGGCGTCGAGCTGCGGGGCGGCGCCAATGACGTGATCGGCCTCGACTTCCTCGACGCGCGGCACGTCGTTCCCACCATCGACGCCGTCGTGCTCGGCGGCGGGAGTCGCTACGGCGGTGAGTCGATCTGGGGCGTGATGCAATGGCTGGAGGAGCGTGGCGTCGGCTATCGCGCCGGCGTGCACGTCGTGCCGCACGTCGCCGGCGCCTTCCTCTTCGATCTCTCGGTCGGCGACGCGCGGGCCAGGCCCACGCGGGAGATGGGCTACGCCGCCGCGTCGGCGGCCGCCGGCGGCATCGTGGCCGAAGGCAGCGTCGGCGCGGGCACGGGCGCGTCGGTCGGGAAGTTGCACACGAATGCGCGCGCCATGCGCGGCGGCGTCGGCAGCGCGAGCGTCCGAGTGGGCGACGCCATCGTCGGCGCGCTCGTCGCCGTCAACGCCGTGGGGGATGTCCGCGATCCCGACACCGGCGCGCTCGTCGCGGGCACGCGGGATGCGCCCGACGGGCGCCGGCTCATCGACAGCGGGCTCGCGATGCGCAGTGCGAGCGGCCTCGGCCGGTTCGCCTCGCCCGAGCACACCACGATCGGCGTCATCGCGACCGACGCGAAGCTGACGAAGCCCGAGGCGGCGAAGGTCGCCTCCCTCGGCATGCTCGGCTTCGCCGCCGCGCTGTCGCCGCCGCACACGACGTTCGACGGCGACACGCTCTTCGCGCTCTCGGTCGGGGATGTCCCGATGGATCTCACGCGCCTCGGGCTCGGCGCCGCCGACGCCGTGGCGCGCGCGATCGTGCGCGCGGTGCGCGCCGCCGTCTCGCTCCCCGGCCTGCCCGCCGCGCGCGATCTCTGATCCTCACCATCCTTCGGGAGCCGAGCTACCGGCGGCTCTGCGTCTCCGGATTCTGCGTGAACGTCGCGCGCTGGATGGATCTCGTGACGCTCGGGTGGCTGGCGCTTCAGCTCACGGGATCGCCGTTCATGGTCGGCCTCGCCGCCTTCGCGCGCTCCGCGCCCATGATGATCGTGGGCCCGTTCGGCGGCATCATCGCCGACCGCCTGCCGCGCGGACGCGTGCTCGTCGCGACGCAGGCAGCCGGCGTGGCCACGGCGCTCGCCCTTGTCGTGATCTTCGCGATCGGCGCCGGCGGATACGGGCCGCTCGTCGCTCTCGAGGTCGTCTTCGGCGCCCTGTGGGCTCTCGACTTCCCCGCGAGACGGACGGCGCTCTACACGATCCTCGGCGCGAACCGCGTGGCGCAAGCGATATCGATCGAGACCGTGTCGATGCAGGTCGCGAAGATGCTCGGGCCGCTCGCCGCCGGGTGGTGTCTCGCCCGCGTGGGCCCCGTCGCGTGTTTCTGGTCGATGGCGATCGTGTACGCGCTGGGCCTCGTCAGCTCGGCCTCGCTCCACGGCCGCTTGGGCGGCGCGAGCGACGGCCCCACCGCGTCGGTCGTCGACAGCCTGCGCGCCGGGCTCCAGGCGGCGTGGACACTTCCCACCGTGCGTGTGGTGCTCCTCGCGACGATCGCGATCAACACGCTCTTCTTCACGTACCAGCACATGCTGCCGGTCTTCGCGCGCGACGTGCTCCGAGTGGGACCGGCCGCCCTCGGCGCCCTCGTCGCCGCGGACGGATTCGGCGCGCTCGTGTGCGCGCTCCTGATCGCGTCGCGGCACGGGCACCTCGCCCATCGCACGCTGTTCGCGTCCGCCATCGTCTCGGGACCGGTCCTGCTCGTCGCGCTGTCCGGAACGTCCTGGATGCCCGCCTGTCTGGCCCTCCTCGTCGTGATGGGCGCGGCGGAGTCGGCGTTCGCGTCGATGCAGAGCACGCTCGTGCTCCTGGCCGCGCCGGAGCGCATGCGCGGCTCCGTCATGGGCATCCTGTCGGCGTGCATCGGGACGCAACCGATCGGCACGCTCGCGATCGGACTCTTGACGGCGAGCATCGGCGTCTCGCTCGCCTTCACCCTGAACGCGCTCCTCGCCCTCGCGGTGATCGTCCCGCTGGCGCTGCTGCTGGTTCGGCGTTAACGGACAGCGGAGGGCGGGAGGCACGACGGGGGCGGGGCGATGGCGGCGGGCGGCGCGGCCTGCGGTCGGCCGCTTCAAGCTCAACGAAGACGAGGCTTCGCCTCGTCTCGTCTCCGCAGGCGCGTCCGACCCCGGTCCGCACCCGGCCCCGCGCCGTCCGTCGGCGCCACCAGGTAGCGCGCGATCCAGCCCAGGGGTCCACACGAGCTCTTCGTACAGGAGTACCGCGGAGAGGCTACTTCGCCGTCCGCTTCAACGCCGCGTGGACTTCGTTGAAGTCGGCAAAGGCAAATCCGAGGACGTTCGCGTGAAAGACCAACGCAACGCCAGCGGACGGCGGCAGGCGCGGCAGGGGCGATGGCGGTGGGCGGGCGCGGCCCGCGGTCGGACGCGCCTGCGGAGACGAGACAAGGCGAAGCCTCGTCTTCG
>JBGOTH010000530.1:0-3090 GCA_041476345.1 Methylomirabilia bacterium | reverse complement strand
GAGCCGATGGGCCACGATCGGCAGGTCATACGGAGCGGTGGTGACGGCGCTCCGCGCCGCGAGTTGGCGCGCGCCCGCCGCCAGCGTCCACAGCGTCTCCCACGCCTCGCGCAGGAAGACGTCGAGGAGCGCCGCGCGATCCTGCCCGTCGCTCACGCCGCGAGCTTGAACCGCGCGAGCGTGGACGTGAGCTCTTCGGCCACCTTCACCAGCTCGTCGATGGTCTTGCGCGTCTTGAGCACGCCCTGCTCCGTTTCCACGGCGACGCCCGAGATCGACTGGACGGAGGCGGCGACGGTCTCGGTTCCTCGCGCCTGCTGCGCCGTCGCGAGCGAGATGTCCTGCGCGAGCCCGGCCGACCGCGTGGCGACGGCGGCGATCTCCTCGAGGCTGGCGCGGGCCTGCGCGGCGATCTGGTAGCCGGATTCCACCTCGGTGGTGCCATGCTCGGTGACCAGCACCGCTTCCTGGGTCTCGGCCTGCACGGTGTGGATGAGCGCCGCGATGTCCTTGGTAGCCCTGGCCGCACGCTCGGCCAGCTTGCGGACTTCATCGGCGACGACCGCGAACCGCAGCCCGGCCTCGCCCGCGCCGGCCGCCTCGATCGTCGCGTTGAGGGCGAGGAGATTCGTTTGCCCCGCGATGTCTTCGATCGTGCTCACGATCGCGGAGATCTCGAGCGAGCGATCGCCGAGGCTCTTGATGCGCTTCGAGATCGTCTGCACCTCGCGCCGGATCCGCTGCATGCCGTCCAGGCTCTTCCGCACCGCGTCGTCACCGCGCCGCGCGGCCTCGAGCGCTACTCGGGCGGCGTGCGCGGACTCTTCCGCATTCGCGGCCACCTGACGGACGGAGACCGTCAGCTCGTCCATGGCCGTGGTGACGCTCATGGCCTCGCGCGTCTGGGCTTGCGCCCCGCTCGTCATGTCGGCCGCCGCGCCGATCATCTCGTTGGAGCTGGCCGCCACGTGGAGCGCCGCCGTCCGCACGGAGCCCACGATCACGGCAAGCTCTTCGACCATGACGTTCACGGCATCGACGACGTTGCCGAGGACATCCGCCGTGACGTCGCCCCGCCGCGTGAGATCGCCCTCCGAGATCTCCACGACGGTGTCGAGGAACTTCGTGATGTTCTGCTGCAGCTCCTGACGCGTGCGCCGTTCTTCGTCGCGCTCCGCCTCCGTCTGTACCTGCGCGCGCAGCCGGACGACGGTTTCGTTGAACGTTTCCGTGAGCCGCCCGATCTCATCGTTCGAGCGCACCGGAACCTGCACGCCGAGGTCCCCGCCGCTCACGCGCGTGGCGGCGGCGCTCAGCTCCTGGATGGGTGTCGCGATGCGGCGGCCGAGGACGGCGCCGACGCCGACGATCCCGCCGCCCGCGAGCGCCACGACGCCGAGAACGAGCGCCTCCAGCCAACGACGCTGACCAAGGAGCGCGCTTTGCACCCGCGTCAACTCATCGAGGGCGGCGAAGGCGAGCTTCCTCTCCTGGCCCACGACGGTTGCCCAGCCCAGGCCTTCGAATCCCGGCACGTCCTTGAACTCGCCTTTGCCCGCGCTCTTCGCGTACCCGATCACCTGCTCGACCACGGGCGCCGTTCCGTGGAACTCGCTCTGTCCGATGAGATAGCCGGCGCGGGGCCCGTCCTTCTGGCTCATCGCCGCCGCGGCCTTGAAGTGGCGCGCGAGCAGATTGCCCTCGGCGGCCATGATGAACTTGCGCCCGTGCTTCACGGAGGTGTCCGCGATGAGATCGCCGGTGCCGGCGACGAACACCTTCACGTCCCCGCCGGGGATCTTGGCGGCCGCGCGCGAGGCGAGGGCCTGCACGGCGGAGATGTCGAGGACGGCCTTCATCACCCCGAGCGGTTCCTTCGTCCGCGGGTGGTCGATGCGCACGGCGATCGCGATCGACCAGACGCCCGCCGACTCATCGAAGACGACGCGCGCGCCCGGCGCGGCCGGCTTCTTCATCGTGAGCGGGTTCAGCGAGGTGCCGCCGATGTCGATGCCCTTCGTCCACGCGTTGACCCACCACTCCTCGTCGCTCTGGACGAAGTCGGACGTCATGTTGCTGACGGCCGCGTTGTAGCCGCTCTTGTCCGTGAAGAACACTCCCTTGAACCCCTTGGACAGGGCGAGCTGGTCTTTCAGGTACTGCGTGGCGGCGGGCACGGGGTTCAGCGTCCGCGTGCCCTTCATCTCCTCCTCGATGCGGTCGATCACTTTCTGGTCGCGGCTGATGTCGGGATAGCCGGGCCAGCCGTACGCACGTGCCGCCGCGCTCGCACGGACCGCCGCCTCGATGACGAGCGGGTCCGAGGCCCAGATCGTGACGTCCTTCACCCGTTCCTCGACGTAGCTGTCGACGCGCGCGGTGACGTCCTCCGCGCCCTTCGTGAGCGTCGCGCCGACGACCCCGCGCTCCATGGATTGCGCGGCGCTGTCGAGACCGCCGCCGAACAGCGTGATCGCGCGGGACATGGTGAAATACGCCACGGCGCCGAGGACGATCAGCGGAACGATGCCGACGACGAGCATCTGTCGCGTGAGCTTCGAACGGATCGTCGTCGTCGTGTTTTTGGCTTGAGCCATCACGGACCTCCCACCTTCTTCGGACTCGGGGTCATGCCAGCGACTCCACGATCTTCACGACGTCGAGTATCGGGACGTCGTCGTTCCCTCGGCGGACATGCCCGCTCTCGATCCGTGCCGACTCGAGGTCGGATTCGCCGTGCCCGACCGCGCGCTCCAACGCCTCGACCCCGAGCACGCGGTCGACGGCCAGCGCCACCCGCACGGCGTTCGCCTCCACCACGAGCGCGCTGATCGTCCCGCGGCGCGCCGGGAGCCCGAGCAGCACGCCGAGATCCACGATGGGGATGATGGCGCCGCGCAGATTCGTCATCCCGATGAGGTGCGGCGGCGCGAGCGGGACGACGGTGTACTCGGTGAACGCGCGCGCTTCTCTCGCCTGCCCGATCTCGACGGCGAAGGTGCGGCTCGCGAGCTCGAACAGACACGCCAAGACGCCCGGCGCCTGATCGAGCGTGGAGGGGCTCACGTGGACGGGAGACGACCGACGGCG
>JBGOTH010000529.1:0-3099 GCA_041476345.1 Methylomirabilia bacterium | reverse complement strand
GACCCGCGCGCTCGCCCCGGACGGCTACCTGTTCCTGGGCGGTGCCGAGACTGTCCTCGGCATCTGCGACGATCTCGTCCGCGTCGACGGCGTGAAATCCGCCGTGTACCGGCGCCGCTAGAGAGGTGCTCTTGCTCGCTTTCGGCGCGGGCGACTGAGGGCTCACGAGGTAGCTTTGTGCGAGACGATGCGGCAGCAGGCTCCGCAGGCGCGCTCGACATCCTGCGAGGCTTTGCCGCCGTACTTCTCGGCGAGATACGCGTCGAGCCTCGTCATTTGCGCGAGCGTGCGACCGAGCGCCGTGCGTCGGTCTATTACGTGGCGACCGACGCGGTGAACTAGAACGCAGTTCTGATTTACAAGAAGTGCTGCTACTTGAGAGGCGCGTGACCGGAGGCTGTCAGCCGCCAGATGTAGCGCCTGAGGACTCCCTCGCCCCCCAAGTCTGGTAGTTTCTGCTTGGGGTTAGCGGCCGCGTCGTGGTAGATAATCTCATGCGTCTCGAATCGATCACTCTCCAGGGATTCAAGTCCTTCGGCGAGAAGGCCGTGGTCAAGGTGCTGCCGGGTATCACCGGCATCGTCGGTCCCAATGGCTGCGGCAAGAGCAATATTTCGGAAGCCGTACGCTGGGCGCTGGGCGAGCAGAGCGCGAAGTCTCTGCGCGGCCAGCGGATGGAGGACCTGATCTTCCACGGCTCCGCGTCGCGCAAGCCGGTGGGCCTCGCCGAGGTCGAGCTGATGTTCTCGAATGAGGGCACCCTCTCGGTGCCGTGGAGTGAAATCGCGGTCAGCCGCCGCCTCTATCGCACGGGGGAGAGCGAGTACCTCCTCAACAGCGGCGTCACGCGGCTGCGCGACATCCTCGACCTCTTCGCGGGCACCGGAGCGAATCCGCGCGCCTACTCGGTCATGGATCAGGACAAGTTGAATCATGTCCTGACCGCGAAGCCGCACGAGCGGCGGGTGTTCATCGAGGAAGCAGCGGGCATCGCGCGCTACAAGCAGCAGCGAAACGAGACGCAAGGCAAGCTCGATGCGACGCGCCAGAACTTGGTGCGCGTCCGGGACGTCATGGACGAGGTGAAGCGCCAGCTCGGTTCCCTCGAACGGCAGGCTCGCCGGGCACAGCAATACAAGACGCTGCAGAACGAGAAGCGTGAGTTGTCACTGGCGCTCGTCGCCGCCGACTGGGCGTCGCTCACCGCGGAGGCAGAGCGCCTCGAGGTGGAGCTGATGCGCCTCCGTGACAGCGAGCAAGTCCTGGGAACGCGCCTGGCCGGCCTCGCCTCTCGTGAGGCGACGCAGCGTGAGGCCATCCAGGTCAGCGACCACCGGCTCGGCGATCTGCGGCAAAGCGTGCAGAAGGTGCAGGGTGAACTCGAGCGGCTGGTGGAGCGGCGCGAGCAGATGGGCGTCCAGATTCGGGAGATGCACGAGGAGTCCGGGCGGCTCGACGAGGATCTGCGCGCCACGAGCGAACGCCTGGTCGCCCTGGCCGACGAGCGAAACAAAAGCCGCATGGCGCTGGGCGAGGCGCAGAGCGCGGTCCACGAGCGCGGGACCGCCGCCGCGGGCCTGGAAGGTGATCTCGAGCGCCATCGCCAGGCTCTCACGTCCGAGCGTGATCGGCTGGAGGCGCTGCGCCTCGAACAGATCCGCGTGGCAGTGGAGCGTACGGACCTCATGCGCGAGGCGGGAGAGCTTCGCGAGCGTCAGGCTCAGCTTGCGCGCCGCGCCGTGCGCCTGAGTGGTGAGTTGGCGGAAGCTGACGCCGAGGCCGGCCGTCTTGTCTCCCACCGCGCGATCCTCGAGATGTCGCGCGACCGCGTCGTCGCGGAGCTCACCACGCTCGAGGGCGAGCGAGAGCGGCTCGAAGGGCTGCTGGTTCATCGCGAGCACGCGCTTGCCGAAGCCGAATCCCGCCGCGCGGATGCACGAGTGCAGCTGGCGGCGCGCCGATCGAGCTACGAAGCGCTGCGCGAATTGGAGCGCGTTCGCGAGGGTTATGGCGCGGGCGTCCGCGCGATTTTTTCCGCCGACGGCGCAGCAGCCGTCGCTGGTGTCGTTGGCACGGTGGCTGATCTGCTCGACGTTCCGCCAGGATTGGAGCGCGCCGTCGAGGCGGTGCTCGGTGAGCGGCTTCAGTGGGTCGTCGTCGATCGCTTCGAGCACGCGCGCGAGGCCGTTCACCACCTCCGCGAGCGCGGTGTCGGGGCCGCCACCTTCCTGCCACTCGACCGGCTGATCGGCGATGCGGGGCTTGACCACGCGTCGTTGGGCGCGGCGCCGGATGGTCTTGGTTCCGCCGCGCAGCAGATCGGAGGGGTCAGCCGCCCGTTGGTCGACTATCTGCTCGGGAGCGTGCGCATCGTCGCAAGCCTTGACGAAGCCGAAGCGCTCTGGCGGCGTAACGGCGTCGTCGCGACCTACGTGACGCCCGCCGGTGAAGTGCTGGCTCCCACCGGCCGATTGCGTGGTGGCGCGGCTGACTCCGGGGCCGGTGCGGAGCATTCACTCCTCGGCCGCAAGCGCGAGCTCCGCGAGCTCGAAGATGAAGTGGCGCGCCTCAGCGCGACGCTCGATGCCGCAGAGGCGGAAACGGCGCAGGTCGATGGCGAGGTCAGCGCGCTGCGGGCACGCGTGCCGCTGCTCCGGCAGTCGATTCATGCGGGAGAAGGCGAGCGCCTCGCCGGCGAGAAAGATTTGGAGCAGACGGTCCGCGAGCAAGAGCGTGTGCTTCGCCACCGCGAGATCGTCCAGACCGAGGCGAGACAGATCGGCCTCGACTCCGACGACACGAACCGGACGCTCACCGTGCTCGATCAGCGCATGACGACCGCGCATGAGGCCGAAGCCCGGCACGAGCGGACGATGGCCGGGTTGCGCGAATCGATCGAGCGTGCGCAGACGCGCGACGACGAACTGATCACCGCGCTCACCGCCTGCCGGGTCGACTTGGCGTCGGCAACGGAGCGGGTGGAAGCGCTCGGGCGGGAGCTGGCGCGCCTCGAACAAATCGAGACCGACCTGCACGAGCGGCTCGAGACGACTCGCCAGCGCCAGACGCAGCTCGGTGAGCGCAGCGCGTGGCTGACCG
>JBGOTH010000528.1:0-3100 GCA_041476345.1 Methylomirabilia bacterium | reverse complement strand
GATCGGCGCGGTGAAATCCTGGTCCGTCGGCTTGTGGCTCGTCGTCTCCACCACGCGCAGCTTCATCTTCTCGGCCTGCAGCTGGACGCCGTCGAGGACTTCCTTGCCGAAGTCGGTGTCCTGGTACATCACGCAGAGGGCTTTCTTGCCCTTCTTCGTGACCATGTAGTTGATGCCGGCGCGGACCTGGTCCACGTACGACGCGGCGCTGTAGAACTTCAGCTTGTGGAACGGCTCGTACATCGAGCGCGCGGCCGACAGCGGAAAGAGGTTCGGCACCCCCGCGTCGAACTGATCCTTGAAGAGCGCGTTGTTCATGGGGGTCCCGAGCGGCGCCACCATGGCGAAGATGCGGTCGCGGTTGATGAGCTTGCCGCCCGCCTGCACCGCGCGCGGTACCTGGTACTGCGTGTCCTCGACGATCAGCTTGATCTTGCGGCCCGCGATGCCGCCCTTCGCGTTGATCTCGTCGAAGCGCATCTTCACGGCGTTCGACGACGACACGCCGTAGGTCGCGGCCGGGCCGGAGAGATCGGTGTGCATGCCGAGCACGATCTCCGTGCCCGTGACGCCCCGCGTGGGGCCCTGGCCCATCGCGCTGCCGGCCAGCGCCACCGCGCCAACCAGCATGCCGACTGCGATGATCTTTTTCATGACTCGCTCCTTTCGTACATCCCGTCGATGACGTCCTTGTACTTCGCGTTGACGAATGTCCGCTTCAGTTTCATCGTCGGCGTCAGCTCTTCGTCCTCCGCGGTCAGGATCTGCTCGATGAGCCGAAACTTCTTGATCGTCTCCACGCGGGCGAGCTGCCGGTTCACCCGCTCGATCTCGTCCCAGATCATGTCCTGGATCTCCTTCGCCCGGCACAGCGAGGCGAAGTTCGTGAAGGGCACGTTCCGCTCCTGGGCGAATTGGGCCACCGTCTCGTGGTCGATCATGATGAGGCAGGAGAGGAATCTCCGCTGATCGCCGATCACGACCGCGTCCGCGATGTAGGGCGAGAACTTGAGCTGGTTCTCGATCTCCGACGGCGTCACGTTCTTGCCGCCCGCCGTGATGATGATGTCCTTCATGCGGTCGGTGATCCGGACGAACCCCTCCTCGTCGATCACGCCGACGTCCCCCGTGTGCAGCCAGCCGTCCACGACCGTCTCCGCCGTCTTGCCGGGATTGTTGTAGTACCCGAGGAAGACGTGCGGCCCCTTGAGGAGGATCTCGCCCTGCGCCGAGATCTTGACCTCGGTGTCACGCCGCGCCACCCCCACCGTGCCGAGCTTGATGCGGCTCGCCGGCATCGCGGTCGCGAGGCCGCAGTTTTCCGTCTGGCCGTAGACTTCGCGCATGTCGATCCCCAGTGCCATGAACCACTTGATCAGCTCGGGGGCGATGGGGGCGGCACCGGTGGCGGCGCCGCGCGCCCGATGCAGGCCCATCGAGCGCTTGACGTTGTCGAGCACGAGAAAGTCCGCGGCGCGATGGAGCAGGCGCAGGCCGAGCGACGGCCGCCGGCCCTCGACGCGACGCTCGGCGACGCGCATGCCGATCGCGATCGCCCCCTGGTAGGCGAGCCGGCCCGGGAGCGTCGCCTCGCGCATGCGCAGCGTCACGCCGGAGTAGAACTTCTCCCAGATCCGCGGCACCGCGAAGAACACGGCCGGCGCGACCTCGCGCACGTTGTCCGTCACGGTGTCGATGCTCTCCGCGAAGTTGACGGTGGCGCCGGTCGCGAGCGGATAGAAGACGGTGAACGTGCGCTCCGCGATGTGACAGAGCGGCAGGAAGGAGAGCTGCTGGTCACCCTCGCGGGGCTCGGTCAGGAAGTCGGCGTAGCCGAGCTGGAACAGGATGTTGCGGTGGCTCAGCATCGCGCCTTTGGGCGGCCCCGTGGTGCCGGAGGTGTAGACGAGGATCGCGAGGTCGTTCGGTTGCGCGAGCTCGACGAGAGGATCGAAGGCGTCGGGGTGCTCCCGTTCGTACCGCGTGCCGAGCGCGAGCAGCGCCTCGAACGGCATCACCTGAGGGTCGCGGAAATTGTGCAGACCGTCCATGTCGTACACGAAGATCTTCACGAGCCCACGGCACCGGTCCCGCACCTCGAGGACCTTGTCGAGCTGCTCCTCGTTCTCGGCGAAGACGAAACGCGTGCCGCTGTCGTTGACGATGTACTCCACCTGGCGGGCGGAGTCCGTCGTGTAGATCCCGTTGGTGACGCCGCCGACCGACAGGGTGCCGAGGTCGGTGTAGAGCCACTCCGGGCAGTTGTCCGCGAGGACCGACACGACGTCTTTCGGCCGGAGCCCGAGGGCGACGAGCCCGAGCCCGACGTGCCGGGCGCGCGCGCCGTACTCGCGCCAGGTGACGGCGCGCCACAGCCCGAGGTGCTTCTCCCGCATCGCGACCTGATCGCCGCGCTCCCGCACGACGTGGCGGAACAGCGTCGGCAACGTGGCCTGCCCGTGGATGGTGGCGCTCACCGCCATGTCTTCTTCCTCTTCCAGCGCCGCGTGCCGCGGACGCTCGACTCTTTCATGCCGAGGTAGAACTCCTTGATGTCGTCCTTCTGGAGGAGCCGCGCGCACGGATCCTCCATCACGATCCGGCCGACCTCGAGCACGTACCCGTAGTCCGCGGTGTGCAGCGCCATGTTGGCGTTCTGCTCCACGAGGAGCACGGTCACGCCGCGCTCCTTGTTGATGCGCACGATGATCTCGAAGATATCCTTGACGAGCTTCGGCGACAGGCCGAGCGACGGCTCGTCGAGCAGCATCATCTTCGGCCGCGCCATGAGGGCCCGGCTGATCGCGAGCATCTGCTGCTCGCCGCCGGACAGCGAGCCCGCGCGCTGCTCGGCGCGCGATTTCAGGACCGGGAAGTAGTCGTAGACCATCTCGACGTCCTGCGCGATCCCGTCGACGTCCCCGCGCGTGTAGGCGCCCATCCGGAGGTTTTCACGGACCGACAGGAACGGAAAGACCTCCCGCCCTTCCGGCACGTGGCTGAGCCCGAGCCGCATGACCCGGTCGGGATCCATTCCCTGGATCTGACGGCCGTCGAACGTGACGGAGCCCTTCTGGGTGTCCATGACGCCTGAGACCGT
>JBGOTH010000527.1:0-3102 GCA_041476345.1 Methylomirabilia bacterium | reverse complement strand
GGCGAGGGTGGCGAGCCCTTCGTAGCACGGGAACAGGAGCTGCGGCTCGCCGACGGACTCGGCGACCTCGAGCGCGCGCTTGTAATAGTGCGCGCTCGGCTCGTTGTCCCCGCGGCACTGGTACACCTGGGCGAGGATGATCAGCGGAATCGGGAGGTGATTCCGCTGGCCGAGCCGCTCGTCGAGCTCCACGGCCGCCTCCGCCGCCCGGACCCCTTCGTCGTAGTCGCCGGCGAGCGTGCAGTGACCGCCCGCCAACGTGCAGTAGAGCCACGACTGCTGGAGCTGGTCGCCGATCTTCTGCGCGAGGGCGAGCCCGTCGCGGCAGTACGCGAGCGATCGTGTGTGGTCGATCGTCGCGTACATCACCGCGAGGTTCGTGTACGCGCGGCAGGCCACGGCGCCGAGCTGATGCGCGAGCGCCGTCTCGAGACTCCGGGCCACGAAGCTCGCCCCCTCTTCGATGTCCCCCGCCCGCGCGAGCGCGACGCCCCACGTGTTGTAGGCGTGCGAGATCACGTCGGGCGCCGCGAGCTGGGTGCCGAGGGCGAGCGCGCGCTTGGCCCAGTCCGTGGCCGTCGTGTGGTCGCCGCGCCGGAAGTGGATGCGCCCGAGCTCCTGGTAGAGCCGCGCCGCCTCGAGGTTGGCGGTGTCGTCTTCGAGCGCGGCGAGCCCGCGCTCGAGGTGCGCGAGCGCCTCGTCGGACTCGCCGGCTTCCCAGCACGCCACCCCCATCCGCCGATGGAGATCGGCGGCGAGCCGCCGCTCGCACGCGGCGTCGATCACCGCGAGCGCTTCGCCCCACCGCTCGCGCGCCTCCCCGAGCGCGCCGCGCGCGTACGCGGCGTCGCCGCGCTTGCCGAGGAGGAGCGCGCGCGCCGTCGCGTGATCCGCGCTCGCGGGCACGAGGTCGAGCGCGCGCCGGTAGTAGTCCCCGGCTTCCTCGTACGCGAAGAGCCCCGCGGCGCGATCCCCCGCCCGCCCGAGATAGTGCAAGGCCTTCTCGCGGTCCGGGCTCTTCGCGTAGTGCTCGGCGAGGTCCTGCACGATCTCGTCCGCGCGTCCGGGATAGAGCGCTTCGAGTGCGGCGCCCGCCCGCGCGTGCAACTCGGAGCGCGCCTTGAGCAGGAGCCCGTCGTACGCGACCTGCCGGACGAGCAGATGGCTGAAGCTCAGACGGAGATCGGGGAAGACGTCCTTCTCGCGCAGGAGCTCGAGGCCGATGAGCTCGGCGACGTCGCCCTTCACGTCCGTGCCGGGCGACGCGATCCGCTCGAGCAGCGGGAGCGGAAAATCGCGCCCGAGGATCGACGCGAGCTGCAGCGTCCGCTTCAGCGGGTCGGGCAGCCGGTCGATGCGCGCGGTGAGCAGATCGTGCACGGTGGACGGGATGCGCAGATCCGCGGCGGGCACCCCTTCGGTAAGCTCGCGCTCGCGCAGGTAGCGCGTGAGCTCTTCGATGAAGAACGGGTTGCCTTCAGCCCGGCTCACCACGAGCTCGCGCACGGCGGGCGAGAGATCGCTCACGCCGAGAAGCGTTTTCACCATCTCCGCCGTCTCGTCCCCGGAGAGCGGCTCGAGGCTGAGCCGCTCGTGGAACGACCGGTCCTGCCACGGCGGCACGTAGCCCGTGCGATAGGTGAACACGAGCACGAGCGGATGCGTGGTCACGCTGTCCACGAGTGCGAGGCAGTATTCCTCCGAGTTGCGGTCGACCCACTGGAGGTCTTCGGCGAGCAGCACGAGGGGCTGATGCTGAGCGCCCCGCAGCGTGAGCGCCTTCACGGCGTCGATGAGACGGCGCTTGCGCTGGACCTGATCGAGGCCGTCGCTTTCGAGCTCGTCGGCCGGGAGGCCGAGCACGTGCCGAAGATAGGGCACCGTCCACGCGAGCGCGGGATCGAGGCTCTCGATTCCCCGCGCCACCTTTTCCGCCTGCGCGGCGGGCGCTTCGCCGTCCTCGAGCCCGAAGTTCGCCTGAAGGAACTGCGCCACGAGGTGGAACGGCAGCGCTTCGCCGTGCGGCAGGCAATGGCCCGCGAGGCTCAGGACCGGTTGATCGCCGAGCCGCCGGCGCAGCTCGTAGAGCAGGCGCGACTTGCCGACGCCCGCGTCGCCCACGACCGAGACGACCTGCCCGCGCCCGCCCCGCGCACGCTCCACCGACTCCACGAGCCGGTTCATCTCGCGCGTGCGGTCGACGAGCGGCGTCAGGCCACGCTCGACCGCCACCTCGAAGCGCGCGCGGCGGCGGCGCTGCTCGGTGACCGTGAAGCTCTTCACGGGATGCTCGAGGCCCTTGACGGTGTGCTCTCCGGCGTCGCTCGTGACGAAGTAGCCGCTCACCTGCCGCTCGGTGGCTTCGCTCACGAGGACGGTGCCGGGCACCGCGAGGGCCTGCAGGCGCGCGGCGAGGTTGACCGTCTCGCCCTGCGCCGTGTAGTCCATGCGCAGGTCGTCGCCGATCCGGCCCACGACGACGGGGCCCGTGTTCAAGCCGATGCGGAGCGCGAAGTCCAGACCGCGGGTCTGCCGGAGCATCTCGCCGTACTCGCGGAGCGCTTTCTGGATCGACAGCGACGCCGCCACCGCCCGCACCGCGTGGTCTTCGTGCGCGATCGGCGCGCCGAAGAGCGCCATGACGCCGTCCCCGGTGAACTGGTTCACGGTGCCTTCGTAGCGGTGGACGGCCTCCATGATCCGCGCGAAGCACCCGTCCATGACTTGATGGAGATCTTCGGGATCGAGCTGCGAGGACATTTTCGTGAAGCCGACGCAGTCGGCGAACAGCACCGTGACCTGCTTCCGCTCGCCTTCGAGCGCCGACCGCGAATTCAAAATCTTCTGCGCGAGATGTTTGGGCGTATACGACACGGCGGTTGCCGGGGCGGAGGCAACGGCGGGGGCGGAGGGCGCCCGCGATCCCTCCGCAATCCGAACTGCAGGCCACGGATTGCTTGAGGGACCGCGGGCGCCCTCGGCCCCGGCGACCGCCGATGCGGCGGCGCCCACGGCGGTTTCGTACACCCCCAAGCATTTAGCGCAGAAGATTTTGAATTCGCGGTCGGCGCTCGAAGGCGAGCGGAAGCAGGTCACGGTGCT
>JBGOTH010000526.1:0-3115 GCA_041476345.1 Methylomirabilia bacterium | reverse complement strand
TCGCCCATGTCGGTGCAGCCGGCGCGATGCCCGGCCTGCCGGCACTCGCCCACGAGCGCGCTCGCGTTTCCACGGAACAGCTCCGCCATCGTCGCGTCGCACTCAAGCGGGAGGTAGCCGGGCCACGTGTCGATCTCCACCGTGGCGCCCAGCGCGAGCGCGCCGGCCTTGAGCGCGCGATCCACCTTCGCGCTCGCGTCGCGGATGCCTTCGATCGTCCGCCCGCGCACGTACGTCTCGAGGCGCGCCTCGCCCGGGATCACGTTCACCTGCGAGCCGCCGTGCGTCATGATCGGGTGCACGCGGATCGCGTCGTCGTCCTTGAACGTCTCGCGTACGCAGTTGATCGCCATGAGGCCGATCTGCGCCGCGTAGAGCGCGTTGACGCCCAGGTGCGGCGCGCCGCCCGCGTGCGCTGCCTTCCCGATGTAGCGCGCCGTCTTGCCGAAGCGCCCGTTGTTGGACGCGGGCAGGCACGCCTTGCCGTCCTCGGCGCGCGAGGTGGTGTGGATCATCATCGCCAGGTCGACGTCGTCGAAGTGCCCGAGCCGGATGAGCTCGCACTTGCCGCCGAGCAGCTCGAGCGTGCCGTCACGCACCTGCTCCGTGCGCCACTCGAGATCGCCGCCCTCCTCCGCGGGCACGCCGAAGAACGCGACGCGCCCGCTCAGGTGCACGAACGCCTTCGCCGCGGTGAGGCCGATCGCCGCGCCGAGCATGCCGGCGATCTGCGCGTTGTGGCCGCACGCGTGCGCGGCGCCCGTGGCGGGATCGGCTTCGGGATGGCCCGAGACGCCGAGCGCGTCGAGCTCGCCGATCACCGCGAAGGTCGGGCCGCCGCCCTTCCCGCCCGGCGCGATCGCTTTGACGCCGGTCATCGCCAGCCCGGTCTGCGTCTTGAGTCCGAGCCCCGACAGCGTCTCGTCGACGAGCGCGGCAGTCTTCGTCTCCTTGAAGCCGAGCTCGGGATGGCGGCGGATCCGCTCCCCGAGTGAGACCACCGCGTCCGCGCGCTGGTCGATCGCGCTCCATACCTGCCGCTTCAGCTCGTCGCGTGTCATCCCACTCTCCGGGCGCGCCCCTGCCAGAACGGCTCGCGCAGCGATCGCTTCAGCACCTTGCCGGACCCGGTCTTCGGCAGCTCGGCGACGAAGGACGTCGAGCGCGGCACCTTGTAGCCGGCCAGGTGCGCGCGCGCGAACGTGGTCAACTCGTCGACGGTGAGCGACGATCCGGGGCGCCGCACCACCACCGCGTGCACGCTCTCGCCCCACTCGTCGCTGGGAATGCCGAACACCGCCGCTTCCTGCACGTCGGGGTGGCGATCGAGCGCCGCTTCGATCTCGGCCGGGTAGACGTTCATCCCGCCGGAGATGATCATGTCGCTCTTGCGGTCGCAGATGAAGTAGAAGCCTTCCGCGTCGCGATAGGCGATGTCGCCCACGGTCAGATAGTCTTCGCGCCGGCCCGCCTCGAACTTCTCCGCCGCCTTGTGATAGTCAACGAAGTTGTTCGCGCTGCGCACGAAGACTTCGCCCGGCACGTTGGGCTCGCTGATCTCGTTCCCCATCTCGTCGAACAGCTTCAGCTCGACGCCGGGCGCGGGGAGACCGCACGACCCCGGCTTGCGCCGCTGATCCTTCGGCGCCAGCACGGTGTCGACGCCGAGCTCCGTCGAGCCGTAGACCTCCCACAGCGAGTCTTCAGGGAAATCCGCCAGGTACTGCTCCTTGAGCGCGAACGACCACGGCGCGGCGTTGGCGATCATCCGCTTCATGCTGGCGCGATCGTACTTCGCCTTCACCTCGACCGGCAGGTTGACCACGAGGCGGATGGGCGTCGGCGCGGAGAACGTCATGCTCGCGCGATACTTCTCCACGAGCCGGAGCCAGTCTTCGGCGTCGAAGCGCCGCTGGACGACGCACGTGTTGCCGAAGAGCTGCGCGACCTGCATGAAGCCGCCCGGGCCGGAATGATACAGCGGGCCCGTCGTGATGTAGACGTCGTCTTCCACGAACCCGATGTGCTTCAGCAACGGAAAGATGGCAGCCGGATCGAGCGGCTGCCGCACGGCGCCTTTCGGCCGCCCCGTCGTGCCCGACGTGTAGAGCATCGACGCCGGATGATCGGCGGGCGCCGGTGGCGGCTCCGCGTCACTCGCCCGCGCGACGAGCGCGTCGCCGTCGAGCATGCCCGGCCGCGGCGATCCGCCGAAGATCACGATGTCGCGCACGCGCGGAATCCGCGCGCGGATCCGCGCAAACGTCTCCGCCTGCTCCGCGTCGGCGTACACCAGCACGGCGTCGGAGTCCTCCACGATGTACGCGGTCTCCTCGGGCGTGAGGCGATAGTTGAGCGGCACCGCGGTCGCGCCCACCTTCTGCCGCGCGTGGCCGGCGTTGACGACGCCGAGCGAGTTCGGCCCGCACCAGATGAAGCGCTCCCCGGGCTTGAGCCCGAGATCGCGGAAGACGTTCGCGAGCCGATTGGCCTGGCGATTCATCTCCGCGTAGGTCCACGTGATCACCGTGCCGTCGGGGCGATCCTCGACGACGGCCGGCTTGTCGGCAAGACGCTCCGCCTGGACCGTCAGCGGGTAGATCACGCGCCGGCCCGCCGGATAGAGCGCTTGTTGATCCGCGGAGCACGTTGTCGAGGGCGTTGCGCTTCTCGGGCCGGTTCAGCGTACAGCCGGTGATCGCCAGTAGTCACGAGGCCCCACCGTAGCCGCCACGCGGGGGCCGGGTCAAGGCGGCGCTACAACGTGCTGCTCTACAACGCTGCTGTTATCTCCGCCGCTGCTCGCGCCCGCGAAGGCTTCGCCCCGTAGCTTCGAAGACCGGGAAGAATCCCGGCCTTCGTCGCCAACGGGAGAGGCTCCACCTTACTGGTGCGCCTACACGCCGAGCTTGGCGCGCGTCTCGGCGTCGAGTCGGCCGGTCTCCTTCAAGCCTTCTGCCTTCTGATAATCAGCGACCGCGGCACGGGTACGCGAACCCATCTTGCCGTCGATCATGCCCGGGTCGTGGCCCTTGTCCTTCAACGCCTGCTGCGCCGCCATGACGTGTTGGTGCTTCATGGCGCCGTGATGGTCCTCGGGGCCCTCGGTCTTGCG
>JBGOTH010000525.1:0-3120 GCA_041476345.1 Methylomirabilia bacterium | reverse complement strand
CGTGAACTACACGGACCCGACGATCGCCGCGGTGTCGACGCTCTTCATCGGCGGCACGTTCGTCGCGGTCTTCGCCGCCGATCGGCTGCTGGACCTGACGCGCGTATTTCAGATTCACAGAAACAATTGACGGCCATGGGATGTCAAGGTCCAAAAGCCAAGACGGTTGTCACGCTCGAGTCCGTGACCAAGCGCTACGGCCCGGTGCGAGCGCTCGATGCGATCGACCTCGCGGTCTACGAAGGCGAGCTACTGTCCGTGCTCGGCCCCTCGGGCTGCGGCAAGACCACGACACTGAACGTGATGGCAGGCTTCGCGGTGCCGGACGCCGGCCGCGTGCTGCTCGACGGCGCCGACGTCACCGCGCAACCGGCGTGGCGACGCGGGCTTGGCGTGGTCTTCCAGTCGTACGCGTTGTTTCCTCACATGAGCGTCGGCGAGAACGTGGCGTTCGGTCTGCGCGAGCGCGGGGTGCCACGCGGCGACATCGAGGCGCGGGTGGGGCAGGCGCTGACACTGGTGCGCCTGCCGGACGCCGCGCGCCTGATACCGGCGCAGCTCTCGGGCGGCATGCAGCAGCGCGTCGCGCTCGCGCGTGCGCTCGTGATCCGTCCGCGCGTGCTCCTGCTCGACGAGCCGCTCGCCGCGCTCGACCGGAAGCTGCGCGAGGAGATGCGGGCCGAGCTGAAGGACATCCAGCGCGAGGTCGGCATCACCACGGTCTTCGTCACCCACGATCAGCACGAGGCGCTCGGCCTGTCCGATCGCATCGCGGTCATGCACGCCGGGCGCATCGAGCAGCTCGGCACCCCGCGCGAAGTGTACGAGCAGCCGGCCACGCGGTTCGTCGCGGACTTCATCGGCGCGTCGACGGCGCTCGAGGGGCAGGCGGTGGACGCGCGCACGGTGGCGCTGGCCGGCGGTCAGCGCGTCGAAGTGCGGCTCCCGCGCCCGCTCACGCCCGGCGCGCCGGCTCGGCTGCTCGTCCGGCCGGAGCGGGTGACGGTGGGCGGTACGGGGCCCAACACGTTTCGTGCGAGGATCGTGAGCGTGATGTTCCTCGGCGATCATTCGGAGCTGCGCCTCGATCTGGACGGCGGAGCGCGCCTGCTCGCCACGGTGTCCGGGCCCACCGTGTTTCAGGCGGGCGACGCGACGTCGGTGACGCTGGCGCCCGACGCGTTCCTGGAAGCGCCGTGATGGCGGACGTGACGCCGGTGACGCGGAACGGCGCGCGCGCGATCGTTCGCGCTTTCGAAGACGCCGGCGTGACGCTCGTGCCGTCGGTGCCGGACACGTGGATCGGCTGGCTCATGGAGGACATGCGCCGGTCGACGCGCCTCCGCGTCGTCGATGTGACCCGGGAAGAAGAGGCGATCGCCATCGCGTGCGGCGCGGCGCTGTGCGGTACGCGCGCCGCCGTCGTCATCCAGAACGCGGGGCTGTTGAACTCCGGCGCCATCATCGGGTCGCTCGTCCACCTCTACCGCATCCCGTGCTTCTTCCTGGTCTCGTACCGCGGCGACGAGCGTGACCCGACGTACTACCACGTGCCGAAAGGACGGGCCACGGAGCCGACGCTGGACGCGTGGTCGATCCGCTACGCGAAGGCGGCGGGACCGGGGAAGATCGGCGCGCAGATCCAGCAGGGCTTCATGTGGGTGGAAGAAGCGCGCGCGCCGTTCGCGCTCTTGTTCAGCGCCGAGGATCTCGCGTGATGGTTCCGCGCAAGACGTGGCTCGACGCGCTGGTGGCGACGCTCGACGCGCAGGCGCTCGTCGTCGCCGGTCTCGGCGCCAACGCGAGGTATCTGCCGCACCTGCCGATCGAGGCCGCGCACTTCGCGATGTGCGACGCGATGGGTGCCGCGATCCCGCTCGCGCTCGGCATGGCGCTGGCCAGGCCCGACCGCCAGGTGATCTCGCTGGAAGGCGACGGCTCGCTCCTGATGAACCTCGGCGCGCTGGCCACCGTCGGCGCGACGGCGGCGCGCAACCTGACGATCCTGTTGTTCGACAACCGCCACTACGAATCGTCGGGCGGTCAGGATCTCCCGAAGGTGGAGGTGGATCTCGTCGCGATCGCGCGCGCGGCCCGCATCCCGATCGCCGAGCGCCTCGCCGACGCCGGCGCGCTCGCATCCGCGCTGGCACGCGCGCGCAACGGCGGCCCCGCGTTCTATCTCCTGCCGACGCGGTTCGACCCGAATGAGCCGATCCCGCCGTATTCGGAACGCCCGGACGAGATTCGCCTCAATTTTGCGCGGCGGCTCGCGTGAGGTACAACGAAAGCGATGGACGACTCACGCGCCCGGCTGCGTGAAATCAGTCGGCGGCTGGTGCTGCTGCACCGACGCTTGTTGGACCGCGAACGTCAGGCGTACGAGCGGCGGCACGGCGCGGTGGCGTCCACCACGATGCTCCAGCTGCTCCTCGACGATCCGCAGTTCGCGTGGCTCCGCACGCTGTCGTCCGTGATGGTGAAGATCGACGAAGCCGTGGATGCCGACGATCCCGTCACCGAGCGGGACGTGCAGGCGGTGCGGCGCGAGCTCCACCGCCTGCTGAAGTCAGGCGATGCAGACACGTTCCACCAGAAGTATCGAGCCGCGCTGCAAGAGTCTCCGGACGTCGTGATGGCGCACGCCGCGGTGAGCGCGCTGCTCCGCGCTACTTCGGCAGCCAGTCCCTGAGCGGCTTCACGATCGCGCCGGCCTTGACGAGCCCGGTGCGCACGGCGGCGACGATCTTGTCGGAGCCCGGCGAGTCGCCGTGGATGCAGATGGTCTGGACCTTCGCGTCGATCACCTTGCCGGTGATCGTCTTGACCTTGCCTTCCATCACCATGCGCACGGCCTGGTCCGCGGCCTTCGCGGGGTCGCTCACCAGCGCGTCCTTGCCGAGCTTGCGCGAGACGAGCTGACCGTCGTCCGCGTACACGCGATCCGCGAAGCCTTCCGAGGCCACGCGGCAGCCCTTCACCTTGCGCGCCTCCGCGTCGTACTTCGTCATCGCCATCGTCATGAGGATGATCGACGGGTCGAGCTCGACGACCTGCTCCGCCGACGCGACGCCGAGCGGCAGGTTCTCCTCGAACATGAAGTACTGGATGCCGTGCGCT
>JBGOTH010000524.1:0-3121 GCA_041476345.1 Methylomirabilia bacterium | reverse complement strand
CTGCTCATCACCGATCCGCGCCGTGCCCTCGGCGTCGCGGGCGTCATGGGCGGCGCCGATTCGGAGGTCACGGCCGGAACGACGCGCGTGCTGCTGGAGAGCGCGTACTTCCTTCCGGGGTCGGTTCGCCGCACGTCGCGCGCGCTCGGCCTCAAGACCGACGCCGCGTATCGCTTCGAGCGGGGCGCCGACATCAACGCGCTGGTCGACGGCAGCGCGCGCGCGGCGCAGCTCATCCACGCGCTCGCGGGTGGCCGCATCGCGCGCGGCATGATCGACGTGTACCCCACGCCGCACGCGCCGCCCCGCATTCGTCTCCGGATGTCGCGCGTGCGGCGGCTCCTGGGCATCGCGCCACCGGCGGAGACCGCGGCCGCGATCTTCGACGGGCTCGGGCTTCCCACCGAGCGGCGCGGAGAGGAGCTCGACGTCCGGGTCCCGAGCTTCCGCCGCGATCTCACGATGGAAGACGACCTCGTCGAGGAAGTCATCCGCGTGTGGGGGTACGACCGCATTCCGTCGACGCTGCCGGGCGGCGCGATCAGCCTCGTGCGTCTCCCCGAGACGCGGCGGCAGGACCGGCTCGTCCGCACGGCGCTCGTGGGCGCCGGAATGGTGGAGGCGGTGACGTACAGCTTCGGGGATCCGAAGAGCGCGGCGGTGCTGCGGGGTCCGGAGGACGCGCCGCCGGTCGCGCTGCTGAATCCGATGAGCGAGGAGGCGTCGCTGCTCCGCGGCCACCCGCTCGAGGGATTGCTCGGGGTCGTCGCGACGAACGTCCGCCGCCGTCAACCGAACGTGCGCATGTTCGAGATCGCGCCGACGTACGTTTGGGATCGGGGGGCGCCATCTGCATCTGCGACGCGTGAGCCGCGGTGGGCGGCGATCGCGCTCACGGGCGCGCGCGGCGACGCCGGATGGGATCGCGCCGAGTCGGCGGTCGACGTGTACGACGCGAAAGGCATGGCGGAGCACGCGCTCGGAGCACTCGGTCTGCACGCGCGCGGCCGGAGCGGGGGGCGTCTCGCCGGGTTCGAGTCCGACTCCCACGGGGTTCTCATCAGCGGTGATGACGGCATCACGCTCGGCGAGTTCGGCGAAGTGGCGGCGACGGTGCGCGCGGCGTTCGGCATCGACGCACCGGTGTTCGCCGCGGTCCTCGACCTCGATGCGGCGGCCGCGCTGCCGCGCGCGCCCAGCCGCCAGGAGCCTCTCCCACGCTTCCCGCCGGTGCAGCGCGACGTGGCGTTCGTGCTCGGCGCCGACCAGGAGATCGCGGCCGCCGACGTGGACGCCGCCCTCCGCGAGGAAGCCGGACCGCTGCTGCGCGACGTGGCGCTCTTCGATCTCTTTCGGTTCCCCGACGGGCGGCGCAGCCTCGCGTGGCGTCTCACGTTCCAGGCCGCCGATCGCACGCTCACGGATGACGAGGTCAATGCCATCCACGCAGGAATCGTCCAGCGGATCGCGGAGCGTTTCCAGGTGGTGTTGCGAGCGTGAGGGGGCTTGGGGGACGCCCGGAGTCCCCCAACTCCGAATGGAGGAACCGTCATGGCGGACGACGTCGTGCTCGCACGGCTCGGGCAGCTCGAGACCGCGGTGCGGAAGGCGGGGGAGGCGCTGGCGCGTTTGCGTGACGAGAACGCGCAGCTCCGGCGCGAAGCCACGAAGCTCGGCGACGATCGGCGCCAGGTGCTCGCGCAGATCGACGCGCTGCTGAAGGACATCGGGAAGCTCGACCTTGAGTGACCCGGCGCGCGTCGAGCTGACCGTCCTCGGTACGACGCTCACCGTCCGCACCGAAGCCTCGCCCGACTACATCCGCTCGCTCGCGAGCTATCTCGAAGAGCGCGCGGCCACGATCAGGAAGGGAGGCGTCCGCGACGCCAACACCGCGCTCATCCTCGCCGCGGTCGACATCACCGACGAGCTGTTCCGCGCCCGCGAAGAAGGCTCACGCCGCGAGGGCGACGTGAGCGCGCGCCTCGGCGCGCTCGTCACCCTCCTCGAGCAGGTCACGCCTAAACCGTCGTCCTGAGACCGAGGAAGCGCGCGGCGTTCTCGTAGAGAATCTTGCGCGCCACCGGCTCGGGCAACGCGCGCTCGGTCACGAAGCGCCGTTCTTCTTCGTACGCGTAGGGGATCAGCGGGAAATCCGAGCCGAACATGATGCGGTCCTGGTAGCGCAGGATCAGGTCGGTCGGAATCGTCGTGGGATCGCCGCCCAGATAGGGCGTCGCGAACGGCGTGAGCGCCATCGTCGTGTCGAGGTAGAGGTTCGGGTAGGCATCGGTCAGGGCGAGAAAGCCGTCCGTGTCGAAGGCGCCCATGTGCGCGACGATCACGCGAAGCCTCGGGAAGCGCTCCATGACGGAGCGAAAGCCCGCGAGTCCCGTGTACGCGTCGCGATAGGGCATCGTGCCGGCGTGGACGATGAGAAATCGCCCCCGCTCGGCCACGCGCTCGTAGAACGGCATCAGCCGTGCGTCGTCCGCGCGGAAGCGCTGAACGGAGAGATGGAACTTGAATCCAGCGAGGCCCATGTCGATGGCCTCGTCGGCGATCGCGAGCACGTCGGCATCGCCGGCGTGGACGGTGCCGACGGGCACGGCGGCCGGCATCGTCCGCGCGGTCTCCGCGACCCACGCGTTCAGCGAGCGCGCGATGCCGGGCTTGTGCGCGTAGCTGAAGAAGCAGAAGCGCTCGATACCGTGCGCCGCGAGCGTCTCGGCGACCTGCCGCGGATCCCAGCCGTGCGCCTGATGCCATCCTTCACGCGCAAACACTTCCGAAATCGCTTTCGCGAGTCTCTCGGGATGCATGTGCACGTGCATGTCGATGGACTCGCGGGCTCCCGGGCTTCGCCCGCCCGCTCCGTGACTCGCTTCGCTCGGCGCCCGCCCGCTCGGTGTGTCCCCGCCGGCTTTCATTCTCGCTATTCTCGCTGACGTGGCCCGGTCACGCCTCGCCCATCAAGACCGCCGGTGTTGGGGGCGGTGGGCGGCGGGGCGGCCCGCGCGCGCGCAGGGGGCGGGCGTGGCGGTAGTGCGGAGGAGTGCGTCGGCCGCGGCGCCGCCCCCCGCGCCCAACACCGGCCGGGTGGGCGCCCGTCGCGCGGTCG
>JBGOTH010000523.1:0-3126 GCA_041476345.1 Methylomirabilia bacterium | reverse complement strand
CCGACCTGATGACCAACCTCCGCGCCTCCGGGAAGTTCAAGGACGTGGATCTGATGGTGTCGCGACAGGACCTGGCCAAGAGCCCGCGCCTGGTGACGTTCGAAGTCACCTGCCGGTTCGAGAGCTGAGATGGCCGTTCCGGCTTTTCTCGCCCCGATTGCCAATGCTCCGAAGCCTCAGAAGATCATCTTCGGGATCATGGGTCTCGCCGGCATCGGCGCGGCCGCGTGGTTCCTCTTGCTGTCACCGTTGAGCACGAAGGTCCACGCGCTCGATGCACAGAACACCACGCTCCAGAGAGACCTCATCCAGGGGCGCGCCATCGCGGCGGACGTCGCGCGGTTCCGGCGGGAAATCGCAACGCTGGAGACGGCGCTGACCGGGCTCACGGCCCGCCTGCCGAACGAACGCGAGACCCCGCCGCTCTACCGCTCGGTCTCGGATGCGGCATTCCAGTCCGGGCTCGCCGTGTCGCTTTTCCAGCCGCGGGAAGCGCTCGTGAAGGACTACTACGCCGAGATCCCCATCGCCTTCACCGCCGAAGGGAACTATCACCAGTTCGGCTCGTTCTTCGAACGCGTGGCGCGCCTGCCGCGCGTCGTCAACATCGGCGACCTGAAGATCATCGGGCTCGCGCAGCCGAGAACAGCTGGGCAGGATCCGAAGGCGGCCGCCCCGCCGCTGACGGCGTCCTCCGGACCGATCCGTGGCGAGCTGGTGCTCGCGACTTACATGTATCGCCCCGTCGGCTCGCCGCCGGCGCCAAAGGCACCAGGAGCGAAGTGATGAATTTGAGTGTGCGCCTCATAGGCTGCTTCGGCATCGCGCTCGTCGCCGCCGCGTGCGGTGGACCGGCACCCTCCCCGCCGGCCCCGAAAGCCGCGGCTCCCCCGGCCGCCGCGCCCGGAACCCCGGCCGTGATGGATCCGAAGGGCACCATCGATGCTGCGCGCGCCGCCGCCGGCGCTGCCTCCGCGGCGAACGTGGCGCGGCACGCCGCTGCCACCGACGCGGCGGGATCATCCGCCGCGTCCGGGGCGCTCGCCGCCGCGGCGCAGGCGCTCACGCCGACGCCACCGAAGTACGATCCTCACGGACGGCGGGATCCGTTCGAGTCGCTCGAAGCGCGCGCCGGATCGGACCGATCGTCCGTGACCGCGGCGAAGCTCACGGGGGTCATTCACGGCGGCCCGATACCGCTCGCGCTCGTCGAAACGTCGGACGGCATCGGCTACATTCTCAAGCCCGGCGACACACTCGCCGACGGCCAGCTCCTCGAGATCGGCGCCACCACGGTCGTTTTCAGCATTCCGCCGAAGCCCGGCGCGACGACCAATCGTGTGGTACTCAAACTCGCGAGTGACTAAATGATCAATCAACGAGGGATCGGCATCCCGAAGTTCATCGTAGGACTCACGGCCGTGATGTTGATCTCGGTCGCCCTGGCCTGGGCCGAGGAGCCCCGTCTCACCGACGTGAGCATCGGCAGCAGGGACGATGCGACCACGGTCACCGTGAAGACGGGCGCCGCGCCGAAGTATCACGCCGCCCTCGTCGATCCGCGCCGGCTCGTCATCGACTTCGAAAACACGCAGTACGGGTGGCGGAAGACCCCCATGCCGGGCACCACCGATCCCATCAAGGAGATCCGGGGCAGTCAGTTCAAGAAAGGCGTGTCCCGGCTCGTCGTCCAGCTCGCGCGCCCGGCGCGCTACGTGGTCGAGGAGAGCGCGGACGGGATCGTCATCCTTCTCGACAACCCGCGTGCCGCCGGCGCTGGACGCTCCACGGCGCCCGCCACACCCGCCGCTCTCACGCCGCCGCCCGCGCCAGCACCCGTCGTGGCGCTTGCACCTGCACCTGCACCGGCGCCAAGTGCGCCCGAGCCGGCAGCCCCGGCTCCCGCTCCGGCGGCGCGGGTTCCTGCTACGGCGGCGCCGGTTGCGCCGAAGGGCGCGGCGCGAACGCCGGCCCCGGTCCGTATCGCGCAAGCGCCGGTCGCGCCGCCGGCAGCCGCCACAGCGCCGGCGGCAGGCCGGATCACCGCGACGAACGGGCAACGGCTGATCTCGCTCGACTTCAAGGACGCGGACGTGGTGAACCTGCTCCGCATCCTCGCGGCCGAGAGCGGTCGCAACATCGTGATCGGCGACGACGTGAAGGGCAAGATGTCGATCTCGCTTCGGAACGTCCCGTGGGAACAGGCGCTCGACACGGTCCTCGAAACGCGCGGTCTCCAGAAGATCGAAAAGGGCAACGTCCTGCGCATCGTGACGTCGGATCAGCTCACCAAGGACCGTGAGGCGCAGGCGCGCGTGGTCGAATCCAAGATCAAGAGCGAAACCGACTCGCGCGCGAAGATGGCCGAGGCGCAGCTCAAGGAAGCGGAAGCGCTCCAGCGGAAGTACGCGGTCGAGGCCGCGGTGAAAGAGGCGCAGGAGCGCGGGCCGTTGCGCGAGGAGACGATCCGTCTGTCCTACGCCGACCCCAACGAGGTCGCCGACACGTTGATCGGCATTCTCGGGCTCGGTGGCAGCGGCGGCACGTCCCTGCAGCCGTGCGGTCAAGCCGTAACAGGTGGTGGCGCCTCTTCCCCCGCGGGTGGGGCCCCTGGCGGTGCGGGCGCCACGCCGCCGCCGATCGCGGAGCCGCCGTTCTCGCAGCTGTACGGACAGTCGCAGCAGCAGGGCGGCGCCGCCGCACCAGCACCGGCTCAGACTTCCGCCACTGCCCGCGGCTTGACGATCCGCTCGCACTGCCCAACCCACACTCTCTTCATCCGCATGTACGCCGCCGACCTGGAGCGGATCAAGAAGCTGATCCGCGAGAGCTTCGACATTCCGCTGCCGCAGGTGAAGATCGAAGCGCGCATGGAGATCCTCGATCGCAACGCGCTGGAACAGATCGGCGTCCAGTGGGGCGGCATGGGCGTGGGCCGGGCCGGATCGCTCGCACTCGTCGGTCAGGGACTACAGACGACGCAGGGCAGCGGCGGCCAGACCGTGCCCATCGTCCCGGGATTCGTTCAGGGCACGCAAACCGTCGTCGACCCGACGAGCATCTTCGGGCTCGACTCGGCGAATCCCCAGTTCCGCTCGTTCGGCTTGCAGAACAACCAGGCGCTGG
>JBGOTH010000522.1:0-3127 GCA_041476345.1 Methylomirabilia bacterium | reverse complement strand
TTCGCTTCCGCGAGCGCGGCGATCGGATCGTCCACGCCCATCTTGAACGGATAGTCGCTCCCGAGCACGATCCGCTCGGCGCCGAACGTCTCCAGCGCGAAGCGCAGCACGCGCGGCGAGAGCGTGAGCGAGTCGATCCACACGCGCCGCGCGTAGTCGCTCGGCGCCTTGCCGATCGCGTCTTTCGCCTGCGGGATCGTCTTCCAGCCCTGGTCGAGGCGCGGAAGGATGTACGGAAACGCGCCGCCGCCGTGCGCGAAGCACCAGCGGATCGCCGGCCACTTGTCGAGCACGCCGCCGAAGATCACGCGCGTCATCGCCAACGCCGTCTCGAGCGGGAAGCCTGCCACCTGCGTGAGGTTGTTCACGCGGAAGCGCGGATCACCGAGGATCGGCGCCTGCGGATGCACGAACACCGCGATGCCGTGCGCGGCCACCGCGTCCCATACGGGCGCCAGGCTCGCGTCGTCGAGATCGCGCCCGTCGACGTTCCCCGCGACCTCGATGGCCGAGAAGCGAAGCTGCGTCACGAGCCGCTCCACCTCCTTCACCGCCAGGTCGGGCGCCTGCAACGGCAGCCCGCCCGCCCCCACGAAGCGCTTCGGGTAACGCGTCACGATCTCCGCGATGGCGTCGTTCTGCATCCGATGCCATTCGGCGCCGGCGAGTCCGGGCGCCCAGTAGCAGAAAGTGGGCGGCGCCGGCGACAGCATCTGCACCGCCACCGACGTCTTGTCCATGTCCTCGATCCGCTTCGCGGGATCGAACGAGTGCGGCGTCAGGTTGCGGTTGAACGTGGTGCCGATATAGAGCTTGCAGCCCGCCGTGATGTCGCCTTCGATGCGCGGCCATCGGTCGCCGCCGTACCGGGCGGCGAAGTCGGGCCAGGTCGGTGCGAAGATGTGCGTGTGAACGTCGATCCCGTTCGCCATGGCCGCCATCGTATATCGCGCCGTGCGCTGAGGGGAATGGTCGAAACATTGCTCATCCCGCTCGTTCTCGTCGCCGCGTTGATGGTGTCGGAAGCATCGGCGCAGTCGAAGCCTCCTGCCCTGTATGTCGACAAAGGGTGGCGGACCGAGAAAACAACCGTGGCCTACGCCCGGCCTGACAAGCGCTCGAAGCGAATCGGGCAGTTCACCGCGGGCACCACCGTGGCCGCTCTCACCGGTGAAGTGCATAGCGCTCCCGGCAAGTTCACAGTCACGCGGCCGGAGGGGCCCTACAAGCCTGGAGATGTGCTCTGGGTGTACACGCCTCTCGGCGAGGGCTCTTACATGGTCTGGTTCAAGAGCCGCATGTTCGATGAGGAGCTCCCGTTCCGCTGTGAGGATGCTCCGGGCTGCTGGGGCACGCTGAACAAACAATGGCGCGTGGTGTGGTGGGTGAAGATCAAGAGCCCGGAGGGATGGGAAGGCTGGACGTTCGAGCCGGATAATTTCGGCAACAAGGACGGATGTGGCTAGCGGTACGATGGCCGCGTCAGGAGGCGCGACATGGGCGAGATCCTCGGCTTGGGCATGACGCACTATCCCCCGCTCATCGGGACCGACCAGAACATGGCCGGCATCCTTCGCACGATCCTCAAGGATCCCGGCCTGCCCGAACGCTTCCGCGACCCGGCGGGGTGGCCGGCGCCGATGCGGCAGGAGTATGGCGCCGACGGCGGCACCGCCTCCGCGGCGGTGCACCGGGCGGAGCTGGTCCGCCACTTCCGGCACGCCCGCAAATTGCTCGACGACTTCAAGCCCGATCTCATCGTGATGTGGGGTGACGATCAGCACGAGAACTTCACCGAAGACGTGATCCCGCCGTTCTGCGTGCTCGCCTACGACGAGGTCGAGGCGCGGCACCGCGAGCGCGACGTCGCGTCGAACGTCTGGGGCGAGCCCGCGGACACCGTGTTCAAGATCCGCGGCCATCGCAAGGCGGGCAAGTACCTCGCGCAGAAGCTCCTCGAGCAGAACGTCGACATGGCGTACGCGTACAAGCCGCTCCATCACCCCGGCCTCGCGCACGCGTTCCTCAACACGGTGCTCTACCTGGACTATGATCGCGTCGGCTTCCCCTACCCCGTCGTCGCGTTCCAGGTGAACTGCTACGGCCGCCGCGTGATCGCCCAGCGCGGCTTCCGCTCGAGCCTCGCCAACCCGCTGTCCGAGGATCAGCTCGATCCGCCGTCGCCCACGCCGAAGCGCTGCATGGAAGTCGGCGCGGCAACCGCACGTGCCCTACGCGAAAGTCCGTGGCGCGTTGCGCTGATTGCTTCTTCGAGCTGGTCGCACGCGTTCCTCACCGACAAGAACCACCAGCTCTACCCCGACACCGAGTCGGACCGGAGGCTCTACGACGCGCTCAGCGTCGGCGACTACGAGACCTGGCGCAAGACGCCGCTCGCCGCCATCGAGGAGTCCGGCCAGCAGGAGCTGCTCAACTGGTACATGCTGGCGGGCGCCATGGAAGAGCTCGGCCGCAAGCCCGACACGTGCGAGTTCATCGAGACGTGGTCGTTCAACTCCAACAAGTGCTTCGCGGTGTTCAAGCCATGAGCACGCGGGAAGCGGTCGCGGTGATTCCCAAGCTGAGCGGCGACATCCGCCCCCTCGTGCCGACGCTCGGCCTGCGCAATTACTGGTACCCGGCGGAGCTCGACAAGAAGGTCGGCGCGCGTAAGCCCACGAAGGTGTCGCTGCTCGGCGAAGAGATCTGCCTCTTCCGCGGCGCGACGGGCGCCGTGGCCGCCATCCAGGACATCTGCCCGCACCGAGGCGCGCGCCTCAGCGAAGGCGCCTGCCACTACCGCGGCACCATCGCCTGTCCGTATCACGGGTGGGTCTACGACGAGAGCGGCAAGAACGTCGCCGTCCTCTCCGAAGGGCCCGACTCCGGCGTGTGCGGCAAGCCCGGCACCGAGGCGAAGATCTATCCGACGCGCACGCTCAAGGGCCTCGTGTTCGTCTGGCTCGGTGACGCCGACCCCGCGCCCATCGAAGAAGACGTGCCCGAGGAGTTCTTCGACGGCGACGCGCTCGTCCAGATCGGCCTCGTCTACTGGAAGTGCAACTGGGAAGTCGCGCTCGAGAACTCGATGGACTCGCACGTGAACTACGTCCACCGCAACGCCATC
>JBGOTH010000521.1:0-3142 GCA_041476345.1 Methylomirabilia bacterium | reverse complement strand
TGTGCCGTGGTCGAAAGCGGTGCGGTAAGGATCGCGAGCGCCACGAGCAGGATGAACTGGGGTCTCGATCTTGGCATGCGGGAGACGTTACTACTCGCTGACGGCGGCGGGCAAGCCTTCCACCCGCCCGTCGCTCTCCGGTGCGGGCGGCCCCGTCCGGTCGACGCGTACACGGCGCATCAGCGGCAGGATGAAGAGAATGCCCGTGAAGAGCACGACCAGCACCTGGTAGACGTCGACGTAGGCGAGCACCTGCGCCTGCGCGACCGCGTCGCGGTAGAGCATCGCGACGGCCCGCCGTCCCGCCGTGAAGGTGTCCGCCCCCTGCGCCAGGAAGTGATCCGTCCACTGCTTGAGGCGTCCCTGCGTCTCCGGCTCGAAGATGTTGGCGTGCTCGACGATCGTCGCCTGGTGGTACTGGCTGCGCCGCGCGAGCAGCGTGGTGGCGAGCGCGATCCCGACGCTGCCGCCGAAGTTGCGCACCACGTTGAAGGCGGACGTCGCATTCGACAGGCGCTCCATGCGGACGGTCGAGAGCGCGAGCGTCTGGAGCGGCACGAAGACGAAGCCCTGCCCGAAGCCCTGGACGAAGCGCGGGAACGCGAGCGACCAGTAGTCCATGCCGAGCGTGACGTTCGTCATCATGACGAACGCAATGGCGTTGAGGCCGCAGCCGAAGCCGAGAAGCATCCGCTGATCCACGCGCTGCACGAGACGGCCGGAGATCAGGAGCGCCGCCATGTTGCCGAGACCGCCCGGCGCCAGCACGAGGCCTGACGTCCACGCGTCGTAACCGAGGAGCTTCTGCGTGTAGAGCGCCAGGAGCACCGTGCTCGCGTAGAAGCCGAGTCCCACCGTCGCCATCACCACGGAGCCCACCGCGAAGTTCCGGTCGTTGAACACGCTGAGGTTCAGGATCGGCTCCTGCGCCGTCAGCTCGCGGATCAGGAAGGCCGCGATGGCGACGACCGCGAGCACGGCCAGGAACCCGATGAACGACGACTCGAACCAGTCGTCGCGCTCGCCCTTGTCGAGCATGAGCTGGAGCGCGCCGAACCCGACGACCATGAACGCGAGCCCGGGCCAGTCCACCCCGCCCGGCTTCTTGTGATAGGGCGAGTCGAACAGGAAGATGCTCGCCATGAAGAAGCCGAGCGCGCCGATGGGCAGGTTGATGTAGAAGATCCAGCGCCAGGACCAATTGTCGCAGACCCAGCCGCCCACGGTGGGGCCGAAGATCGGCGCCATCATGATGCCGATGCCCCACACCGCCATCGCGAGCCCGCGCTGGCGCAGCGGAAAGATCTCCCACATCGTCGCCTGCGCCATCGGCACCACCGGCCCACCGCCGAGGCCCTGCAGCACGCGCATGGCGACGAGGAATTCCAGGTTCGGCGCGAGCCCCGACAGGACCGAGCTCACCGTGAAGAGCGTGGTGCAGATGAGGAACAGCCGGCGGCGGCCGATGGTCGCCATGATCCAGCCGGTGGCGGGAATCACGATGGCGTTCGCGGCAAGATACGACGTGATGACCCACGACGTTTCTTCCACGCTGGTGGAGAGCGACCCCTGCATGTGCGGCAGCGCGACGTTGGTGATGCTGGTGTCGAGGATCTGCATCACCGTGATGAGCATCACGGAGACGGTGATCATCCACTTGCGGGCGGGCGTGAGCTCGAGCGCGGAGTCTTGAGTCTCCGTCACGGCCGCGCGGCGAGCGCCGTGCGCATCCGCTCGAGTCCCTCGGTGAGCAGCGCGCGCGGCGTGCCGAAGTTCAGCCGCACGAAGCCGTTGCCGGAGACGCCGAAGTTCTTGCCGTCGTTGAACGCGACCTTCGCTTTCTCGAGGAAGAACGTGAACGGGTCGCCGAGCTTCGCGTCACGGCAGTCGAGCCACGCGAGGTACGTGCCTTCCGGCTTCCGCATCGTGATGCCGGGAAGATTCTTCGCGACGTAGTCGGCGAGGAAATCGCGGTTGGCTTCGAGGTAGCGGAGCAGCGCTTCGTGCCACGCGCCGCCGTCCCGGTAGGCGGCGACCATCGCGGTGTAGCCGAGCACGTTCGCCGTGGGCTGCACCATGTCCTTGCGCGCCGCCTGGAAGCGCTCGCGCAGGGTTTTATCCGTGACGATGCCGACCGAGGCCTTGAGCCCCGCCTGGTTGAACGTCTTGCTCGGCGCCATCAGCGTGATCGTGCGCGCCGCGACTTCCGGATCGAGCGACGCCATCGGCACGTGCTCGTGCCCCGTGTAGACGAGATCGCAGTGGATCTCGTCCGCGATGATGGTCAGGCCGTGCCGCAGGCAGATCTCGGCGAACTGCGAGAGCTCCGCGCGTGTGTACACGCGGCCGACGGGGTTGTGAGGGTTGCAGAGCAGGAACGCCTTGGTCTTCGGCGTGATCGCGCGCTCGAAGACGTCGAAGTCGATCTCGTAGCGGCTCGCCCCGCGGATGACGGCGGGGAACTGTACTTCAAGGCCGATGTTGCCGGGAACCCGTTGCAGCGGCGGATACGTCGGCGCCTGAATGACGATCCCATCGCCCGGCGCGCACACGGTCCGCGCGGCCACGTTGTTCGCCGGGTTCACGCCGGGCATCAGCATGATCGATTCGGGCGGCACGTCCCACCCGTAGCGCTTGCGGCACCGGTCGGTGAAGGCCTCCACCAGCTCCGGCGCGCCCTCGCGCAGGTAGCCGAAGATGCCGTGCTCGACGCGCGCGCGCAGCGCCTCGATGACGGCCGGCGCCGAGGCGAAGTCCATGTCGGCCACCCACATGGGCAGGACGCCAGGGCCGAACTTGTGCCACTTGTTCGAATCGGTGCCGCGCCGGTCGACGATCGTGTCGAAGTCGAAAGTCATGGTGTCGGCAGCATGGCACCGGACGTCGGTACCGGTCAACGCGGCTTGGACTATTCTGTAGGGCATGGCCCCGGGACTGAGCGGCGTCTTCCGCACGATGTGCCCGATGAACTGCCATCCCACGCTGTGCGGGATGAAGGTCGAGATCGACGACGGGCGTCTCGTTGGCGTCGCGGGCGATCCCGATAATCCCGACAGCCGCGGCTTTCTGTGTGTTCGCGGCCGGGCGTCGCGCGAGATCATCGACAACCCGAAGCGCCTGCTTCACCCGCTCGTGCGCGCCG
>JBGOTH010000520.1:0-3155 GCA_041476345.1 Methylomirabilia bacterium | reverse complement strand
GGCCCGGAAGACCACGTGGAGCTGATCGAGGGCGAGATCATCCAGATGAGCCCGATCAGTCCGCGCCACGCCGCTTGCGTCGCCGAGCTCAACCGGAGGCTCGTGCTCGCAGTCGTCGGCCGTGCGCTTGTGTGGCCGCGAAACCCGGTTCGATTGCCGCGCGACACCGAGCCGCAGCCCGACATCGTGCTGCTGCGCCTGCGCGCGGACCGCTATGCGAAAGAGTCGGCGCGCCCTGAGGACGTCTTACTGCTCATCGAGGTGGCCGACACGTCCTACCGCTACGGCCGCGGCATCAAGCTCCCGCTCTACGCGCGGGCCGGCGTGCCGGAGATGTGGATCATGGACCTCACGCACGACGTCGTCGAGGTGTATCGCCAACCGACGGCCGATGGTTACGCGTTCTCGGAGCGCGTGGCACTTGGCGGCCGGGTGGTGCCAGAGGCGCTGCCGGATGTCGTGCTCGCGGTCGACGACGCGTTCCTCGCGCGCTGACCCAAGAAGCAGCCGGTGATCGAGTTCAAGGATTAGCGCTCGCGTAGGCGGGCCAGCGTTTTCTGCTTGAAGCGGTCTTCTGTGACGCGGTCGCCGATCTCGCGGGATACCGCCTCCACCAGCGCGGGGAAGTCCCAGGGTGGTCCAGCAGCCACCGCCCGCGCGATGTGCTCGCGGCAGAGCAGGGGGGCGATCGGCCCGACGATCTCGGTCAGCTCCGCCTCGATCACCGCCTGCGCCTTCGCCAATTGCGAGCCAGCGACCGGCTGAGCGGCGACCGGTGCGGCCGTTCGTGGCGCTGCGGCAGCCGGGGCAGCCGGAGGCGGCGGCGAATCGTCGCCCGACAGCAGCGCGAGCAGATCGGCCGTGGAGGGAAGGTCGGTGGACGATACACGGTCCACGACCGCATCGGAGAAGCTGAAGCGTCCCGCCGTGGTCTTGCGGATGCGCTCGAGCGCCTCGAGTCCGCTCCGGGTGCGGAAGACCAGCGAGACGATTTCGCCATCCCTGAGCCCGATGCGTGCCGACTGATTGTCCGTCGTGGCGATGAACATGGTGCCCGTGCGTTTCGCCGAGCAGAGCGCGCCCAGCTCCGTGAGCAGCTGGCTGTAGGGCATGGGCGCCGGCTCGGGGCTCATGGCGCGCCCGTCAGCTTACCGGGCGCTGAGTCGATCAACCGCCAGCTTCACGCTGGCGCGCAGCCGCTCGATGGCGCGCGCGAGGCTGCCGATCTCGTCGGAGCGCCTGGTCTCGGCGATCGCTGCGCCGAGGTTGCCGCGGCTGATACCGTCGGAGATCTGGGTCAGCCTGCGTATCGGCCGGGTCAGCCTGCCCGCGAGCGCATAGGAAGCCAGGAGGACGAAGAGCACCGTCACGCCGAGGAGGATCAGCGCCTTGCGATTGGCCTCCGCCAGAGGCTGGTAGGCCTCCTCGTAGTCCTGCTGGGCGACGAGCGTCCAGCCGTATTTCGTCCTCTCGGCGAACGCGATGATCCGCTTGCCCGCGGCGTCGGTATACACGAGCTGCTTCTTTGGGTCACCGCCCAGCGCGACGACGGCCGGATGGGCCTTGAGGCTGCCGCGCGCATTCGGATGCGCGATGACCTTGCCCTGGTCGTCCACGAGGAAGACGAAGCCCGTCTGGCCTATCTTCGCGTTGGCGATGGTGGTGGTGACATCGCTGATGCTCGTGCCCACCGCCAGCACGCCCAAGACCTTGTCGAGCTTCCAGATCGGCACCGAGAGGATGACCGCGGGCTGGCCCGTCGTGCGGCTGATGACGACCTCCTGGCCGAACTGCCGCCCGTCGATCGCCTGCTTGAAGTAGCCGCGGTCGCCATAGAAGCGGGGCGGCTCCTCGTCATTGCGGCCGATATTGTTGCCGTCGGGGGCGATGGTGAACGCGAGATACACCCACGTGTACTCGGCGGCGATGGCGCGGAGCAGCGGCTTCTGCTTCTTCGCGTCCATCGAGGCCAGATCGTCCAGCGCCGCGTTCTGCCGCAGCATGCGCAGGTGCATCCCCACCCATGCGTCGACGTAGCCGACGATGGTGTCGGCCTGGCTGCTGAGCCGCTGCTCGACCTGGTTCGACAGGTTTTCAGACTCGGTGCGGTAGTCGAGGTACCAGATCGCGCCGAGCGGGACCAGCGTCACCACCAGCATGGTCAACAGGAGCTTGGGGAAGATGCCGAAAGCGAGCCGTAGTTTCATGCGGTCCTTTGATGTCTCTTACGCTCTGTCTGAACTGGATGGTAATACTTGTTGCGAGGCTGTAGTTACGCTACCGTCCGGAGCGATACTGGGTCCCGAAACAGGCGACGTTGAGGCGCGACCCTGTCGCCTGGCGCGTTCCCCGACGTCGCGATCCGCGTCGACGAGATTCTTCCACCAGCCTGACGTGTATCCCTATCGAGGCATTGGCACCGGCGCTCCACTGCGCTACTTGGAGTCATACCCGAATCGTCGGCGACCCGCTCCGCATGCCCGAGGCTACACGCCGACGTCGAGCTGACGATCGAGCGGGAACGCCACATCGCCGACCGCCATCCCGATCTCTGCCGTCTCATCGCGCGAAGCTTGCCGAGGTCGTCGGGGATCCAGATGTGGTTCGACGAAGCACGCGGTCGGCTACGGTTCGTCTGTTCTCACGGTGGTACAGTGACGTTCGGCGGGGCCGGCATATCGTTGTCGTCGTGGAGCGAGCAACGACGCCGGAGCGGTACTGGGTCGTCACCCCATATATCGCGCGACGACTCGCGGCGGGGGAGATCGAATGGCAGCGAGGCTAGCCGTTCAATACGACCGTCAGGCGGACATCCTGTATCTGACCAGCCGGCCGTCGTATCCGGAACAAGAGACCGAAGAGCTCGGCGACGACGTCGTTGCGCAGCTCAATCCCGAAACGGGCGACGTCGAGCGTCTCGAGATCCTGTTCTTTTCGACGCGCGCGCAGCGCGATTCTCTCGAGCTGCCGGTGACTGCGGACTTCCAGCGAGCCAGCTAAGCGCTCGCGCGCCGCTCTGACCGGAGACCCGGTGCGGCTCCCGCGCGATACCGAGCCCCAGCGCGACATCTCCACCCTGCAGCAGTATCTTAACAGCGCAGTTCTGTGGCTCCAGATTCTGCTTCCGGAACCTCGATAGGTGGTGATTCCGAACT
>JBGOTH010000519.1:0-3156 GCA_041476345.1 Methylomirabilia bacterium | reverse complement strand
AATGGAAGAGCTCTATCGCCAAGGACGCGTCGTACAAACCAGTCCAGGGTCGGTTCCTGCCCAAAAGCGATACCTCGATGAGATGTCTGGAGTTCCACTCCAAAGTATTTGGGACGACATCAAGCCTCTACAGAGCCAAGCTGGAGAACGCGAAGACTTTCCGACTCAGAAGCCTGAAGCGCTTCTCGAAAGGCTCGTGAGTCTGTGCTCTTCGCCCGGCGACGCTGTTCTCGACTGTTTCGTCGGCTCCGGAACGACTGCTGCCGTTGCTCAGAAGCTTGGCCGGCAATGGATCGCGTGCGATATCAACAAGGGAGCGATTCAGACGACGAGTAAACGACTGCAGACGATTATCGGCGAGCAGATGACAGAAGCGGCCAAACCTCAGCAGACGAAACTCGATGACGTCGAGTCCGCCGATGAGACTCCGCCGCCGGCGCAGCTCTCGTTCGCCGTGTATCGCGTGAACGACTACGACCTCGCGATCCAGCACCTCGAAGCGGTGGGGCTCGCGTGCGAGCACCTCGGCGTCGAGCGGATGAAGACCGACACGTACTTCGACGGCACGCTCGGCAGGCGGCTGGTCAAGATCGTGCCGTTCAACCACCCGCTCACCGTGCTCGATCTCGAAGAGCTCCGGCGAGAAATCGAGGCGCGGCCCGGTGAAGACCGCGGGATCGTCGTCGTTTGTCTCGGCAAGGAATCTGCTGCGGATGCATGGACGGCGGATTGGAACCAGATGCGGCGCGGGAAGGTTGCCGTCAATCGCATCGACATCATCGAGCTCCGAACCGATCCGAAGTACGGGAAGTTCTTCAAGCACAACCCGGCGAAGGCGCGCGTGGAGGTTCACCGGAAGGGTGAAACCGTTCTCATCGAGATCAAAGACTTCATCTCTCCGAGCGTTATCGAGCGGCTTGATCAACAGGCCGGACTCCTGAAGCCGAAGGTCGACGACTGGCGCGCGATGGTCGACTGTGTGTTGATCGATGGGAGCTATGACGGCAAGGTGTTCAAGATCACGGTGTCCGACGTGCCGGCACGGAAGACGGACTATGTGACCGGCCGCTACGAGATTCCCTCAGCCCATGCCGGGCCGGTGGTCGCCGTGAAGATCATCGACATGCTCGGCGAAGAAGTTCTCGTCACCCACAAGCTCTAGCCCGTCTTCCGCTGCCGGCTAGTCTTTGGCGCGCGCGGCGCGAACGTGGGCCTCGAGACGGCTCACGAGGTCCTGGTAGGATCCGGTGCGCATGAGCTTCTGAAATTGGGCGCGGTAGTTGTCGACGAGGCTCACGCCTTCGAAGGCCGCGTCGTACACGCGCCAGCGGTCCCCGGTGCCGCGCGCGAGATGGAAGACCACCGGCGTGATGTCTCCGTCCTTCGCGATGACGCGCGCTTCCACGTGCGCGTCGTTGCCGGTCACCAGCTCCTTGTCGTAAGCGACCTTTTCCCCGTCGTAGTTCTTCACGCGTGAGAGATAGCCGAGGTCGATCAGGGCGGTGAAGAGCTCGACGAAGTGCCTCTGCTCGGCGGGCGTGCGCGCCTCCCAATGCGGGCCGAGCGCACGCCGGGCGGCCTCGCGAAAGTCGAGGCTTTCGTCGGCGATCACGCGCACGGCGCGGCGGCGCTCGGCGTTGCGCGCGGCCGGCTTCAGGTCGGGATTCTCGAGCACGGCGACCGCGCGGTCCACGTAGGAGCGTAGCTCCTCGGTGGGAGACCCCGCCCATGCAGGCGCCACCAGGGCGACGAGGAAGATCGCGAGCCGCGCGACGCGCATCGACCGGGACATGCGATGGTTCACGATATCAGCCTCAGATCTGTCTCGAAAGGGTAGAGCGGGCGGCGGCGCTTCCGATAGTCGAACAGCGTCAGATCGGAGCTCGTCACGCCGTCGCCGTCGCAGAGCACGATGTGGCGCGCGATCGGCTCGAAGCCGGCGCGGAAATGCTGGCGTGACTTGATGAGCACGTAGCGCTTGCGGCGCGGGTCGATCCCCGCGTGCGTGAACACGCCGAGGTCGAACGGCTCGGCGCGCCGTTCGGAGACGACGATCTGCATCGCGCCGGTGTCGAGCACCGCGGTGCGCCCCATGCGCACGCGGGTGCCCGTCGCCATCGGGCCCGTCACCGTGAACTCGCCGTCGGTGATCCGCGCGACCTTGCCCGTCACCGTGAGCGGGGTGCCCTTGAGGTTGAGCTGCGGCATGTCGATGCGTCCGCCCAGGTCGAGCGTGACGCTCGCCGCGGTGCCCGCGGAGACGATGCGCGCGACGGCGGCCGGATCGCAGATGGGGCCGGCGACGACGTCCTGCAGCCCCTGGCGTATCGCTTCGGCGATGACGCTCATCACGTCCTGCGTGCCGCCGGACGCCGTGTTGTCGCCGTGATCCACGAGCACCACGGGCCCTTCGGTGAGCGTTCGCGCGTGCGCTATCTGCGCGGCGAGCGGCGCCCCCGTGTAGAGGAAGTCCGCGCGGCGCTCCCACGCCATGTCCAGCATGCGGTCGAGGAGCGCCTTGCCCGTGTCGGTGACGCCGTCGCACACGACGATCGCCGAGCACGACAGATGCGGGATGTCCGACTGCGGAAAGCCGCCGAGCACGGACGCGTTCAGGACGAGGCCGCGCGCCTCGGCGTCGATCGCCATGTCCATCACGTCCTTCATCGGTTGGCGCGACGGCGTGTGCTCGAGCGTGCTCGTGAGCATCGGCCGGATGCCCCACACCATCACCGGCTGGACTTCCCCATCGAGGGCGCGCACCAGGGTGCGCGCCGTGCGCTGCGCCGTCTCCGCCATGTCGATGTGCGGGTAGGTGCGGTAGCCGGCGATGACCGTCGCGTTCTCCACCATCGCCGCCGTGAGCTGGGTATGGAAGTCGAGGCCGACGGCGATCGGCAGGCGTGGCGCCACCGCCCGGATGCGGCGGAGCAGCTCACCCTCGCCGTCGTCGACGTGCTCGGCCACCATCGCGCCGTGGAGGGCGAGGAACGCCGCGTCGCAGCCGCCGCGGATGCCGCCGACGATCGCGTCGCACATGTCTTCGTACGCGCGCTTCTCGACGTGGCCGGAGGGATGCGCGCCGCCCGCGAAGGGCACGATGATCTCGGCGCCCAGACGGGTCGCCACGTCCAGGAAGCCGCCCATCTGCGTGTT
>JBGOTH010000518.1:0-3158 GCA_041476345.1 Methylomirabilia bacterium | reverse complement strand
TGCTCGCACCGGCAGCTCGATGTGGATTCCGGCGCATTACCACGCGGTGGTCGTGGGCGGGGTCACGATCGCGCTCATGGGCTTGACCTACCGTGTGCTTGCGGAGACCGGAGAGATCGCCTGGCCGCGGCTGGCGACGCTCCAGCCCTGGCTCTACGGAGTCGGGATGCTGCTGGTCGTGATCGGCATGAACTGGGCCGGCTCGTCTGGAGCTCCCCGAAAGACCTTCGATCCCGCCCTCGGCGCGGCGGCCACTCGCTGGGTGACACCGATGAATCTGATGGGTCTCGGCGGCGGCGTCGCCGTCCTCGGCGGCGCAGCCTTTGTCGTGAACGCATTCTGGTCCCTGCTGGGCGTCCCACGCGTCGCATCGGTTGCCGCGCGCCCCATAGCCCTGGAGGCGGTCTCGCCGAGCCGGAAAGCGCCATGACGAAAGCCGTCATGCTGGTCGATCTGAGGATCTGATGTCGGGGGCACTCACGACCTGTTTTCATTGCGCTCTTCCGGCGGGGAAGCGACCGCTCCGCTTCCAGGTGGCCGGAGCGCTCCAGCCGTTTTGCTGCCAGGGGTGCTATCTGGTTCATCTCGTCACCGGCCAGCAGGGCGAGCGCGGCGAATCACTCCTGGCGCTGGCCCGGCTGCTCGTGGGGGTGACCTGCGGCATGGTGGTCATGATCTTTTCCTGGGCCCGCTACGCCGATCAGTACGTGCTGGGGTACGTCCTCGGGGAGCCGGACGCCCTCGCGGTCTTCTCGCAGTACTACGTCATGCTGGCCGCGACGGTGGTGGTGGCGGTGCTGGGGATTCCGATCCTGAGAGACGCGCTCCGCGGCCTCGCGGCGCTGCGGATCGGCGTCGATCCACTCATCGCCGTCGGAGCGTTCTCGGCGTACACGGCGTCGGTGGTCGCCTTCGTGCGAGGCGGTGAGACCTACTTCGACACCGCCACGATGATCCTGATCTTCGTCACCCTCGGCCGCTTCCTCGAGGCGCGCGGTCGCGCGAGCGCCTCCGAGGCGATCAGGACGCTCAACGGGCTCGTGCCGGAGACGGCGAGGGTCCTGCGCGCCGGCGGGGAAGCCATGGTGCCCGCGACCGACGTCGGAATCGGCGAGCGAGTGCTCGTGCGCCCCGGCGAGATGATTCCGGTCGACGGCGTCATCCACGAGGGCTGTGGCAGCGTCAACGAGGCTTCCTTGACCGGGGAAAGCCGGCCCGTCACGCGAGAGGCCGGCGACCGTCTCCTCGCCGGCACGCTGAGCCTCGATGGAGCCTTCGTCGTCACAGTCACCGCCCCGCCCGAGGACCGCGCGATCGCCAGGCTCGCACGCCTGGCCGAGGAAGCGAAGAAACAGAAGCCAGCGTGGATGGGACTGGCGGATCGGGTCGCGGCGGCGTTCACCCCGCTCGTCATCGTCCTCGCGGCCGGCGCGTTGGTGTTCTGGGGAACGCGGTTGGGCTTCGTGCAAGGTTTGCTCATCGCGCTGTCCGTGCTCCTCATCGCCTGCCCCTGCACGCTGGGTGTGGCGACACCGCTGGCGTTCTGGACCGGCCTGGCGGTCGCGGCGCGCCGGGGAATCCTGGTGCGCTCGGGCGTGGTGCTGGAGCAGCTCGCGCAGGTGACCGACGTCTTCTTCGACAAGACCGGCACGCTGACGCAGGGTTCGTTCCGCCTCGTGGAAGTCTTGTCGGGCTTCGACACGCACGCGAACGGGAACGGCGGCGATGGACGGTCGCCGCTCCAGGTCGCGGCCTCGCTGGAGTCGCGGGCCGAGCATCCCGTCGCGGCGGCGCTGCGGAACGGCGCCGCCGCATCGGGCCTGGCCGAGCTTCCGGTTTCGGCGTGGCGCGCGGAGCCCGGACTCGGAGTGCGGGGCTCCGTCGCTGGCAGTGAGACCGAGTATGTCCTGGGGAGCCGGCGACTGATGGAGCACGTCGGATTCCAATTAGCACCAGGACTGGCAGAGGCCGCCGCCCGCCGTGGGGAGAGCGGCGAGACGGTCGTCTACCTGGGCTCGGGCGGGCACGTCCGCACCGCCTTCGCCGTCGGCGAAGAAGTCCGTGGTGAAGCGGGAACCGCTGTCCGCGCGCTGCGGCGGCTCGCGACCCACGTAGCGATCCTCAGCGGCGACGAGCGGGGGAGCGCAGAGCGCCTGGGCGCGGCCCTCGGAATCGCCGACGTCCGGTGGGGCCTGCTGCCGCACGAGAAGGTCGCGGCCGTGCAGGCCGCGAGAGCGGGCTCGGCCTCCCGCAAGGTGGCGATGGTGGGCGACGGGATCAACGACGCCGCCGCGCTCGCCGCGGCCGATGTCGGGATCGCCACGGGCTGCGGCGCCGATGTCGCGCGCGAAGCCGCCGACGTCGCGATGATCGGCGGAGACCTCACGCAGATCCCGTGGCTGCTCGGATTTTCGCGGCGGGTCAGGCGAACCGTGGCGACGAACCTCGTGTGGTCGTTCGCGTACAACACCGCCGGAATCGGCCTGGCGCTGACGGGCTGGCTCCCGCCGGTCCTGGCGGCGATGGCCATGGTGCTGAGCAGCCTGTTCGTCATCGGGAACACGCGGCGCTTGTCCCGGCATGCGGTCGGCGCGTGACCGTAAGGATCGCGACCCGCGAGGAGGCCTCACGATGAGAGCGCGACATTGGGTGACGGGAATGGCGGCGCTGGCCGTGATCGCCCTGGCCCTTCCGGTCGGAAGCGCGAGGGCACAGGACGAACTGAAAGCCGGCAAGTCCATCTACGTGCGGGCGTGCTCCAGCTGCCACGGTGATCAGGGCAAGGGAGACGGCCTCGCGGCGCCTCTGCTGGATCCGCGGCCACGCGACTTCACGCGCGGTCTCTTCAAGTTCCGGACGACGGCGAGCGGGATGGTCCCGACCCTCGACGACCTGGCCCGGACCCTGACCCATGGGCTCACCGGGACGGCGATGGGCCAGTGGCAGGAGTTGTCCGACAAAGATCGACGGGCTGTTCTCCTCTACGTCCAGAGCTTCTCGGATCGCTTCAAGACCCAGACGGCCTTGCCCATCCCGATTCCGCCGGAGCCGCCCCTCACGATGGAGTCGGTGAAGCGCGGCCAGAAATGGTACTCGGAGATCGAGTGCAACAAGTGCCACGGGTCCGAAGGCCGGGGCGACGGTCCCTCCGCCGCCGA
>JBGOTH010000517.1:0-3159 GCA_041476345.1 Methylomirabilia bacterium | reverse complement strand
TTTCGCTGTGGCGTCGCCCTCTGATATCCCCTCACACGTGTGGGTGATGGTCGGCGACGCCGAGCTCGACGAGGGCAACGTGTGGGAGGCGCTGCTCGAGGAAGCGGTGCCGTACGCGCCGAACGTCACGTGGATCGTCGATCTCAACCGCCAGAGCCTCGATCGGATCACGCCGGATGCGCGCCGGCGCCAGCTCACGGCGCTTTTCGAGGCGAACGGATGGGACGTGATCGAGCTCCGCTGGGGTGGCGCGATGCAGAAGCGTGAGCGCCTGCGCGCGCGGCTGGAGGCGCTGTCGCACGGCGAGTACCAGCGTTTACTTCGCGACGCCGCCAGGGGGGTGGGGGATCTCCGGAAGGCGTTGGTGACGCTGCCCGACGGCGGCATCGCCCGCGCGCTCGACGCGGAGATCGCGGATCTCGCCGACGATGGCCTGGCCGCGCTGATCGCGGATGCCGGCGGCCACGACCTCGCGCTGATCCTCGACGCGCTCGCGCGCGCGAAGGCGAATCGCGATCGCCCGACGGTGATCCTCGCGCACACGGTGAAGGGCTGGGGCACGGCGCTCGCCGCCGATCCGCTGAACCACACCGCGCTGCTCTCCACGGCGCAGGTCGACGCGCTCCGCACCGAGCTCGGAGTCACGCGCGGCGACGAGTGGGCGCGCTTCCCGGAGACGAGCGGCGAGGCCGCGTTGATTCGCGCACTGCCACCACTATTCAAGATTCCGCCCACGCGTCGAGAAGATCCCGAAATCCCGGGATCGCTCGGTGAGCGCTTTTCGGGTGAGACCTCCACGCAGGAGGCGTTCGGGCGCGTGCTGGGCGCGCTCGGGCGCCAGCCCGCCGGCGATCATATCGTCACCGTCTCCGCGGATGTCGCGGTCACCACGCATCTCGCTGGGTGGATCAACCGCAAGGGCGTGTGGTTCCCGCGCGCGAAGCCCGACGCGTTCGCGGACGTCACGCAGGCGGTGGCGTGGAAGGAGTCGCCGGCGGGTCAGCACATCGAGCTGGGGATTGCCGAGCACAATCTCTTCCTGCTGCTCGCCGCCCTCGGACTGACCCGCGAGCTGTCCGGCGTCACGCTGCTGCCGATCGGCACGCTCTACGATCCGTTCGTCACGCGCGGGCTGGATGCCCTCTACCACGCGCTCTACGCGGGCGCGCGCTTCATCGTGGCGGCGACGCCGTCGGGTGTCAGCCTCTCGCCGGAAGGCGGCGCGCATCAGTCGGTGATCACTCCCGGTATCGGCGTCGCGCTGCCGTCGATCGCGTATTACGAGCCGGTGTTCGGTCAGGATGTGGAGTGGATTCTCTTGCACGGGTTGCGGGAGGTCCTCGCGCGCCGCGAGAGCATGTACCTGCGCCTGTCGACGCGTCCGATCGCGCAGGACCTGGCGCCGGCGCCGAGTGACGAGCTGCGCCGCGCGGTGCTGCGCGGCGGCTACCGCCTCGTGGACGCGCGCGCGCTCGCGGGCTACGACGCAGAGCGCGCCGTCAACATCTTCGCGGCCGGCGTGATGGTGCCGGACGCCGTCGCGGCGGCGCGCGCGCTCGCGGCCGGCGGCGTGTTCGCGAGCGTGATCGCGGTCACCAGTCCCGATCTCCTCTATCGCGGTCTGCGCGACCCGCGCCCATATCTCGAAGAGCTCGTCACCGCCGACGAGGAAGACGTGCCGATCGTCTCCGTGCTCGACGGCCACTCGCACGCGCTCGCGTTCCTGGGCTCGGCGCTGGGCGTGCCGCAGATCCCGCTCGGCGTCGACGACTTCGGTCAGTCGGGCGCGCGCGGCGATCTCTATCGTCACTACGGTATCGACGCGAACGCGATCGCCGTCGCTGCGCTAACCCTCATGGGGGGCTTGGGGGGTCCTCCAGTTGCGGGGCCCCCCATGTCCGAGGGGGGTATGGGGGGTCCTCCAGTTGCGGGGCCCCCCATGTCCAATTGACCGACGTGCCCACCTCGCGCTGGCGACAACTCGTCGTGCTCTCGATCGCGGAGCTCGGCGCGCTCTCGTTGTGGTTCAGCGCGTCCGCGGTGCTGCCCGCGCTCACGCGCGAATGGAATCTCGGCGACGGCGGACGCGCCGGCCTCACGCTGGCCGTCCAGCTCGGCTTCATCACCGGCACCCTCGTCAGCGCGCTCGGCAACCTACCCGACATCTGGTCGCCGCGCCGGCTCATGGCGGCCAGCGCGCTCGCCGGCGCCATCGCGAACGCCGTGCTCGCGCTCTGGGTCGACACGCTGCTGCCCGCACTCGCGCTGCGCTTCGTCACGGGCGCCGCGATGGCCGGCGCGTATCCCCCCGCGATGAAGATCATGGCGACGTGGTTTCGCGAAGGCCGCGGCCTCGCGATCGGGATTCTCATCGGCGCATTGACGGTTGGATCCGCCACGCCGCACCTGATCCGCAGCCTCACCGATCTGCCGTGGCGGCCCACGCTCGGTGCCGCGTCGATCCTGGCGCTGCTCGCCGCCGCCGTCGTCATGGCCTTCGTGCGAGAGGGGCCGTATCGGTTTCCGTCGGCGCGCTTCGATGCGCGCATGGCCGTCGCCGTCTTCCGCGAGCGCGGCGCGCGCCTCGCCTGCTTCGGCTACTTCGGCCACATGTGGGAGCTCTACGCGATGTGGGCGTGGATCGGCGTGTTCCTCGCCGAGAGCTTCACGCGCGCGGGCTCGCCCCTGGATCCGGCGGCGGCGACGTTCGCGGTGATCGCGGTGGGCGCGCTCGGCTGCTACGCGGCGGGCGCGGGTGCCGATCGATGGGGACGCACGACGCTCACGATCGCCGCGATGGCGGTGAGCGGCATCTGCGCGGCGGTGATCGGGCTCACGTTCGGTGGTTCGCCGGCGCTGACGCTTCTGGTCGCGCTCGTGTGGGGCGTGAGCGTCGTCGCCGACTCCGCGCAGTTCTCCACGGCGGTGACGGAGCTGTCGTCACCGGCGTACGTGGGCACCGCGCTCACGATGCAGACCAGCGTGGGCTTCGCGATCACGCTGGCGTCGATCTGGCTCATTCCGCTCGCGGTCCGCGCGGTCGGCTGGCGCTGGGCATTCGCGACGCTGACCGTCGGCCCCGTGCTGGGCGTCATCGCGATGGCGCGGCTGCGTGCGTTGCCGGAGTCTCGAAAGCTCGCGGGCGGTCGCCGCTGAGGC
>JBGOTH010000516.1:0-3163 GCA_041476345.1 Methylomirabilia bacterium | reverse complement strand
GGAACGGCAGCGACAGCTCCGGCACGATCGGCGCGAAGTCGTGGCCGTCCGCGCCGAGCCCGTGCATCCAGACGATCGCCGCGCGAGGTATCGGCGCCGTCTCCATCTCCACCGTGTCGAGCAAGTCAGGCATGCGGTCCGGACGGTGAGTCTATCACCGCTACGAGAAGCGCCACCCGTCCAGGGCCTTCGGCGCCTCCGGAACGACGACGAGCGGCAGATCTTCCGGCCCGACGATCCCTTGCGCGACGAGCGGTGCCAGCGCGTTTCCCAACGCCGCGCGAGGGAAGCTCGCCATCATCGCCAGCTCGCGCGCGAATCGCCGGACCATTCGCGGAACGGGCGCGTGGAGCCCGCCGGGAAGCATGAGCGTGAGCGCCTGGCCGGTCGCACCAGCCGCGATCGCCGGTACCTGCGTCCACATGCGCGTCCGGCTCGACGGCGATGGTGCCGGGACGTGTCCGGAGACGACGTCCCACGCGGCGAGCGATTCCGCTCGGCGCTCCCGCCGGCGCCTCACCGACCACGTGAGCGACAACGCGAGCGAGCGCTCGTAACAGACGACGCGATGCGGCGTGCGCGGCGGCAGGTACAAGAGGCTCCCGGGCGGCAGCGCGCGCGTCGTGAATCCGGCGCCTTCGAGACGGCGATCGGGCAGCTCCTTCGGCGTTCCGCGTGGGACGGGACGACCGAGCGTGACGGTGCGCCGCCCCTCGAGCTGAAGCCAGAACGCCGCGACGTCTCCGTCGTGATGGAGGCCGAGGCCTTCGTGTCCCCCGCCGTCGACGAGAAACAGGAACGAGCACTCCTCGCGCCCCCCGCCCATGAACGCGGCGCGCAGTCCCACCATCAGCCGCATCACGCGCGGCAACACCTGGTGGATCTGCGGCAAGAAGACGGTCTTGCCGGCGGTCAGCGCCGGCCGAAGGCGTGCGAGGCGCGCGGCCCGGTCGTAGCGGCGATGCGCGGCGATCTGAAACGGGAGCCCGGCGCCGGCGAGGCGGACGACGTCGTCGAATGCGGGAGCGATCGTGCGCCACGCGCGATCGCGTGCGGGGAAGAGGACGGGCGCGTTGCGGAGGCGCCGCCGCGCGCGATCGAGCGCTGCCGCGTCAGGAAACCAGGAGGTGAGCGGCGTGCGCACGGCGTTGGACCCGCTCACACCGGCCAGCGCTCCATTCGATGTCCCATGTCCCAGAACATCCACTCGTAGCGGCTGGTCGTCACGAAGTGGCGCCGCATCGCCGACCGGTCGTCCTCGGTGAGCCGCGCGGCCGTCGTCTCGGTCACCTCGAGCACCGCGCGCACCACGGCGCCGAACTCTTCCGACGCGTAGGTCGCGATCCACCGGGAGAACAGCGGATCCTTCGAGCCCGCGCGCTCCAGCTCCTTGCCGACCTCCCAGTAGATCCAGTAGCAAGGGAGGAGCGCCGCCAGCGCTTCGTGGAAGGGCAGGCCGTAGGCGACGGCGAGCAGATAGCTCGTGTAGGCGAGGTTGGTGGGCGCGAGGGGGACGGCGGCGACGTCCTTCTCCGCGAGCCCGAACTCGCGAAAGAACGTCTCGTGGAGCGACCGCTCGACGCGGAGGGCGCCCGCCGCGTGCTCGTTGAACATGATGATCCAGTCTTCGCGCGGCGCGCGCGCGGCCGCGATGGAGAGCGCCCGCGCGAAGTCACGCAGGTAGTGCGCGTCCTGGATCACGTAGAAGCGGAACGCCTCGCGGGAGAGCGAGCCGTCGGTGAGCCCGCGTACGAACGGATGCCGCAGGATGTCGGCATAGATCGGCGCGATCGATTGCCAGAGCTCCGCGGTGAAGGTCATAGCCTAAGATAAACGGAACCCGAAGCGAGGAGAAAGCCCATGACCCAGGAACTCCTGGAGCAGATCAAAGACGGTGTCGCCCTGCTTACCATGAACCGGCCCGATCGCCTCAACGCGCTCACCGAAACGATGCTCGACGCGCTCCTCGAAGCGCTGCCGCGTCTCGCGGCCGATCCGAACGTCGGCGTCGTCGTGCTCACGGGCGCGGGCCGCGGCTTCTGCGCGGGAGGCGACGTGAAGGCGATGGCCGAAGGGCGTGAGATGGCGGGCGACACGCTGGAAGAGCGCGCGCAGGGCTTGCGCGACAAGATGGAAACATCCCGCATGTTGCACGAGATGCCGAAGCCGACGATCGCGATGGTGCGCGGGGCCGCCGCCGGCGCCGGGCTCTCGCTGGCCCTCGCGTGCGACCTGCGCGTCGCCGGGGAGAGCGCGAAGTTCGCCACCGCCTTCGCGCGCGTGGGCTACTCCGGCGACTTCGGCGGCAGCTACTACCTCACACAGCTCGTGGGGACCGCGAAGGCGCGCGAGCTCTACTACACGGCCGAGCTCGTCGACGCGAGGCAGGCGCTGGCGCTCGGGCTCGTCAATCGCGTCGTTCCCGACGATCGGCTGGAAGAGGAGACGCTTACGCTCGCGGGGAAGATCGCGCGCGGGCCGCGCGTCGCGTATCGCTACATGAAGCGCAATCTCAACGCGGCCGAGAGCGGGACGCTGAAGGAGCTCCTCGACCTCGAGGCGTGGCACCACACCCGCACGGGGCAGACGGACGATCACAAGGAAGCCGCGAAGGCGTTCGTGGAGAAGCGCGAGCCGACCTTTAAGGGCCGCTAGTCGGGAAGGAGACTCTTAGCGACCGAACTTGTAGTCGCCGTCGGTGCCGAACCGTCCCCGGCCGCCGCCGCCACCCTGATCCCCCGTCTTCTTCTTGGCCGGTCCGCCGGGGCGACGTGGTCCGCGATCGCCACCGGGTCCCGGGCCGCGGCTCCTCGGGCCACCCGGCCCGGCGCGACGATTGCCGCTGCTCTTGCCTTCGCCGAACGGTGTTTGCGCTCCTGGGCCGCCACCACCGGGTCGGCGGTCACCGAAGCCACCGCCCCCACCTCCAGGGCCGCCGAAGCCTCCGCCCCCTGGGCGTCGGTCACCGAACCCACCGCCGCCCGCGGGACGTGGCGCGTAGTTGCCACCGCCACCGCCGCCACCATAGCCGCCGCCCGCAGGCCGCGGCGAGTATCCGCCACCGCCACCGCCGGGACGCGGGCCGCTGAAACCGCCCGGCCTCGGACCGGAGCCACGCGGCGTCGCCTTGTCGACGCGAATCGCGCGACCGTCGACGTTCGCG
>JBGOTH010000515.1:0-3165 GCA_041476345.1 Methylomirabilia bacterium | reverse complement strand
TCCTGTCGCCGTCCACGACGCGCCGGGATCGCGAAGTGAAGTTCGCGCTCTACGCCCGCTACGGAGTTCCGTTCTACTGGATCGTTGACCCGGAGGCGCGCGTGCTGGAAGCGTATCGCCTCGAAGGTGCGGTATACGTTCGCACGATGCGAGCGACGGGCTCCGAGCCGTGCGGGCCGCCGTTCGAAGACCTCGGGCTCGTCGTCGACGACTTGTGGTGGGGGATCGACTAAGCGAGCGCGGCGAACACGGCGCGCGAGAGCGCCGGGAGATCCGGATCGCGTGCGCCCATGATCAGCACCGTGTCGCCGGCCTTCGCTTCCGCGGCCACCCAGCGCACGACCGCCGCGTGATTCTCCGCATAGCCCACGCGTAGAGCCGCCGGCAGATCCGCCGCGAGATCACGGCTCGACAGATCCTTCGCCACCGTCCCGCCCGCGTAGAAGATCTCCGCGTAGCAGAACCGGTCCTCCGGGCGCAGCAGCGTCGGCAGCAGCTCGCGTAGCTCGGGACGCAGGAAGCGCGCGGGCCCGAAGCCGTGCGGCTGGAACACGGCGACGACGCGCCCGCCTGATTGTGCCGTCGTCAGCGCCGCGCGGATCTTATCCGCGTTGTGCGCGTAGTCGTCGACGACGCGAATCCCGCTTGGCGTCGTGCCGACGACTTCGAAGCGACGTGCCACGCCCGGGAACGACCGGAGCGCGTCGACGATCGCGCCCGGCGCCACGCCGAGCGTCAACGCCACCGCCGCGGCCGCCGCCGCGTTCTCGAGGTTGTGGACACCTGGTTGGGGTATGTCGAGCGCGAGCGTGACGCCCGGACCATAGAGCGTGCCGAGCGCGCGATCCGGTCCCGCGCTTCGGACCTCGAGGCGATACGTGGCGTTCTCCGCACGGCCGAAGGTGAGCGCGCCGAGCTTGGCGCCGATCGCGCGTGCCTCGTCGCTCGCCGCGTTGACGAGCAGCGTGCGGCACTGCTTCGCGAACGTCGTGAACTGCGCGCGGAGTGACGCCAGCTCGTCGTGATCGCGGCTCACGTTGAGGATCACGCCGATGCCCGGCTGATAGCCGACCAGCGTCCCGTCGGATTCGCACGCCTCCGCGACGACGGTGCCCTCGCGCGGCCCGGCGGCGAAGCAGCCCGACACGCCTTCGCCGACGAGCGCGGCGCCGCCGAGGACGGTGGCGGAGACGTGCGCATGGCGCAGGATCCAGCCGATCATCCCGGTGACCGTGCTCTTGCCGCTCGTGCCCGCGATCGCCACGCCGGGCGCGCCGCCGTTGACGACTTCCGCGAGCAGCGCCGGCCTCGGCACGCGCTCGATCTCGAACGATCGCGCCGCGCGTACTTCCGGCGTGTCGGATTCGACGGCCGTGGAGTACACGAAGCGCTGGAGATCCGCGGTCACCGCCGTGCCGTCCTGCGGCACGAGCCGGATGCCGAGCGACGTGAGCGTCGCTGCCAGATCGCGCTGCTTGCCCTGATCGAATGCGCGGTCGGAGCCCTGGACGTCGTGGCCCCACGCGCGCATGAGGCGGGCGAGCGGATTCATGCCCTGGCCCGCGACGCCCGAGAAGTGGTAGCGCGCGCTCATGCGTCCCAGCCTACCGTAGTACTGTATGCGCCTGAACGTTCCATCTCCTGGAGGAAACCGTATGCGCGCCTCGACCAAGCTCCGCCAGATGCTGAACGAGCCCGGCATCATCGTGGCCCCGGGCGCCTACGACGGATTCTCCGCGCGGCTCGTCGAGGCCGCCGGATTCAAGGCGGTGTACATGACGGGGGCGGGGACCGCGGCGTCGCACCTCGGCCAGCCGGATCTCGGACTCGCCACGCTCACCGAGATGGCGACGCATGCCAGTCATCTCGCCAGTTGCATCTCCCTGCCGCTGATCGCGGACGCCGACACCGGCTACGGCAACGCGCTCAACGTCGTGCGCACGGTGCGCGAGTACGAGAAGGCGGGGGTGGCGGGGCTCCACATCGAAGACCAGGTGGCGCCGAAGAAGTGCGGCCACATCGCGGGCAAGCAGGTGGTCGACGCGAAGGAGTTCGCGGACAAGATTCGCGCAGCCGTGGAGTACAAGACGGACCCCGACCTCGTGATCATCGCGCGCACGGACGCGCGCGCCGTGACGGGTCTCGACGACGCCATCGCGCGCGCCAACCTCTATCGCGAAGCGGGCGCCGACGTGATCTTCCTCGAGGCGCCGCAGACGCGCGAGGAGATCGCGCGCGTCGCCCGCGAGGTCAAGGCGCCGCTGCTCGCCAACATGGTGCAGGGCGGCCGTACGCCGGCTCTGACGGTAGCGGAGCTCGAGGCGCTCGGCTTCAAGATCGTCATCTTCCCCGGCGTGTGCATGCGCGCCGCGGTGCCCGCCATTGAGACGGCGCTGGAGCGGCTCAAGGCGTCGGGGACGGATTGGCCGAAGGACGGCGCGGTGCTGGGGCCGCTCGACATCTTCAAGAAGGTCGGCTTCGACTGGTGGCACGATATCGAGAACAAGTTCGCGCAGCGATGACACCCCTCACGGAGGAACGAATGCGACTCAAGCGGGCGTGGCTGGCGGTCGTCGCGGTGGCGCTTCTCGTGGGATTCGTGGCGCCGGCCGCAGCGCAGCCGGCGGGCACGCTGGTCGTGGGGCTCGTTGCCGAGCCGGTCAATCTCGATCCCGCGCAGGTCACCGATCTCAACTCGAACCGCGTGGGGCGCCGCATCGTCGAGACGCTCGTCACGTTCCCCGAGGAGAAGACCGAGGTCGTGCCCGGGCTCGCCGAGTCGTGGACGATCTCGAAGGACGGGCTCCAGTACACGTTCAAGCTGCGCAAGGGCATCACGTTCCACGACGGGACGCCATTCAATGCCGCATCCGTGAAGTTCTCGATCGAGCGGCAGATCAATCCCGACCATCCCGCGAACAAGCTCGGCAAGTATCCCTTCGCCAACTACTTCTTCGGCAACGTGAAGGCGGTGGAGCCGCTGAGCGACGATCGCGTGGCGTTCCTCCTGAAAGAGCCGCGGGCCTCCTTTCTCGCCATCCTCACGTCACCCGCCGCGTCGATCGTGAGCCCGACGGCGGTGATGAAGGCCGGCCTCGACTACCCGAGCGCGCCCGTCGGCACCGGCCCGTTCAAGTTCGCGAGCTGGGATCGCGGCCAGCGCGT